>CAYUOD010000207.1:0-5317 GCA_964446225.1 uncultured Acidimicrobiales bacterium
GCGTTGGCAGTCAGAATGGCACGCTTCTGCAACGACGTGAACATGGCGTCGAACTGGAATCCCTCAGCCGCGAGAGCTTTGCCGGCCTCGATTGCCTCGGCCTTGCCCTGTTCGGTGAGTCCCACATCCACCCAGCCGGTGAAGAGGTTGAGCATGTTCCATTCGCTTTGGCCGTGGCGCACAAGTACGAGGGTCTTGTTCATAGAACGAAAGTACCTGGTCTTTGGGTACCTGAAGCGCACTCCTAATACAGAGGCGTCCTGCGCCCGATGGAAATGCGGGAGCACACGCATGGAGGACACCGTGACCGAGACAGACATGACCGGCGAGGTCTATGGCGAGCTGACCAATATTGGCGCCAGTCACGCAGCCACGGCGATGAGCGAGCTACTGAATACAACTGTTCGTCTGGACCCTCCCGTAGCCAGGCGGCTCACGCTTGGCGATGTCGAGTCCGATCTCGAGATGGACGAGAGTGACCTGCTGCTGGTGTTGATCGCGCTCATCGGTGAACTTGAGGGCCATGTTTGTCTGATGATCAGCGACATGCAGGCCTATGCGGATCTGCTGGGGGTTGGCATGTCCGAGCTTGATGGCACGATGGCTGAGATAGGAAATATCGTTTCGGCGCGCTTCTTGAGCGCGTTGAGCGCGTCCACGGGCTTGGGCGGCGACATCACTCCTCCGGCTGTGGGTCACGCCCCGAAGTCGGCCGTGCTCAACTCGGTGCTTGCTCTCGCGGCTGGCGAAGAACCCTTCTTCGTGATGAGTACGGCCATGCACCTTGAGGGCGTAGAGCCTGCAGTGGTGCTGTTTTTGCCCGCGTCGGAGACGCGCGACGCCATCATGGGGAAGTTTGGCATGTAATTGTCGGTACTCTGATACGATCATGGAATCAAAGTTGATAAGAAGTCACTCAAGTTTTCTTTAGTTTAGGTTGTAAACCCTTACTTTTTGCGCTATCATGAAGCTCAGTCGGTCCAGCCCCCCGGACCGCGCGAGATGGATCTCGCTGCATCGACCTGAGTCGGTGCCCACCGATGACAGGAGCAGCTTCATGCCAAAAGCCGTAGGAATCGACCTCGGAACCACAAACTCAGTCGTAAGCGTGTTCGAAGGCGGCGAGCCCGTCGTCATCGCGAACGCAGAAGGCCAACGCACAACCCCATCGGTTGTTGCCTTCTCAGCCGACGATGAGGTTCTCGTGGGCGAGGTTGCAAAGCGCCAAGCCATTACGAACCCCGACCGTACGATCGCTTCGGTGAAACGCCACGTTGGCACAAACTGGACGACCGAAATCAACGGCAAGAAGTACACCTCCCAGGAGATCTCAGCGCGCATCCTTCAGAAGCTGAAGCGCGACGCAGAGCAGTACCTGGGCCACGATGTCACTCAGGCTGTAGTCACCGTGCCCGCCTACTTCGATGACGCTCAGCGAACGGCCACCAAAGAAGCCGGCCAGATCGCAGGCCTTGAGGTACTGCGCATTATCAACGAGCCCACCGCCGCCGCACTGGCCTACGGTCTCGACAAGGACACAGAAGATCAGACCATCCTCGTGTTCGACCTCGGTGGCGGCACCTTCGACGTCTCCATCCTCGAGATCGGCGACGGTGTATTCGAAGTCAAGTCCACACACGGCGACACCAAGCTTGGTGGCGACGACTGGGACCAGGCCGTTATCAACTGGCTCTCCGAGACTTTCAAGAGCGAGCACGGCGTAGACCTTGCGGCCGATCCAATGGCCCTGCAGCGTCTCAAAGAAGCAGCTGAGAAGGCCAAGAAGGACCTCTCCGGCACCCAGTCAACACAGATCAACCTGCCGTTCGTGACAGCCACAGACTCGGGCCCTCTGCACCTTGACTACACCCTCACCAGGGCGAAGTTCCAGGAGCTCACAGCCGACCTGCTCGAGCGTTGCCGCTCACCATTTGAGCTGGCGATAAAAGACGCAGGTCTGACGGCCTCCGATGTTGACCACGTCATCATGGTCGGTGGGTCCACGCGTATGCCAGCAGTGACCGAACTCGTGAAAGAACTCTCCGGCAAGGACCCCCACAAGGGTGTCAACCCGGACGAAGTCGTAGCTGTGGGCGCCGCCGTACAGGCTGGCGTACTCAAGGGCGACGTTAAGGACGTGCTGTTGCTCGACGTGACGCCGCTGTCATTGGGCATCGAAACCCGAGGTGGCATCATGACTCGTCTCATTGAGCGCAACACGACGATTCCAACGCAGCGTTCTGAGGTATTCACCACCGCAGAAGACATGCAGCCTTCGGTTGAGATTCATGTGCTCCAGGGCGAACGTGAGATGGCCAACTACAACAAGACGCTTGGTAAATTCCAGCTTGTGGATCTGCCGCCGGCGCCTCGCAGCGTGCCCCAGATTGAGGTCACGTTCGACATTGATGCCAACGGCATCGTGCACGTGAAGGCTCAGGACAAGGCAACTGGCAAAGAGCAGTCTGTGACCATTACCGGTCAGAGCTCACTTGATGACTCAGTCATCGAGCAGATGGTCAAAGATGCCGAGGCGCACGCCGAGGAAGACCGTCAACGCAAGGAAGAAGCCGAGGTCCTGAACAACGCAGACTCGCTGGTCTATCAGACCGAGAAGATGCTGGCTGAGCAGGGCAAAGACTTCGAAGGTGCTGAGAAAGACGATCTGCAATCCAAGATCGACGATCTCAAAACAGCCATTGAGGGCGGCGACTCTGAGGCCATCAAGAACGCAACTGACGCTGTCGGCCCATTGGCCCAGGCATTTGGAGCGAAGCTATATGAACAGGCTGCTGCCAACCAGGAGCCTGCGGCTGGCGAGCCATCCTCTGAGTCTGGCGGCGACGACAACGACGACGATGTCGTAGACGCAGAGATTGTTGATGAGGACGAGCAGTGAGCGAGAGCTCTGACGAGTTCGATGCTGGCGAAGAGGCCGTAGCGGCCGCCGAGGAAGTCATCGAGGCAGCTGCTCAGGAGCTGGAGACCCCAACTCCTGAGCAGCACGCTCAGGCAGTCTCCGAACGAGATCAATTTCTTGATCGTCTGCAACGACTCCAGGCCGACTTCGACAACTTTCGCAAGCGTGCAGCTCGTGAGAAGGGCGACGTATCCGCTTTCGCGGTGGGCAACTTTGCTGAGGCTCTGCTCCCAGTACTCGATGCCTGCGATGCGGCTGCTGCCCATGGCTCAAGCGAAGTCGCTCAAATCACCAATGCGCTTCACACCGTGATGTTCGGTCAAGGTCTGCGTGCCCTCGGAGAGGTGGGCGAGCCATTTGATCCCAACGTCCATGATGCTGTGATGCACGAACCGGGTGATGGCCCTCAGGTCATCGCCGAGGTCCTGCGGACCGGCTATGCATGGGGTGAGCGGGTATTGCGACCTGCAATGGTGAAGGTAACTGGATAACTCCTAAGTCCGCGCAGATCGCGGCCAACAGTAGATAGCGATGCCGAGGACACACGAGGAGGTGACATGGCAGCACAGCGAGAATGGTTGGACAATGATTATTACGCCACGCTCGGCGTGTCATCCAAGGCAACAGCCAAAGAGGTCACCAAGGCCTACCGGTCACTTGCCCAGAAATGGCACCCTGATGCGCAAGGTGGCGACGAGAAGCGTTTCAAGAAGGTTTCGGCGGCCTACGACGTTGTAGGCGATGAGGCGAAACGCAAGGAATACGACCAGATTCGCTCTGTGGGTCCCATGGCTGGCGGTTTTGCCGGCGGGCCGCACGGCGGTCAGGGCAGCTATGAGATGCGCGTGGAAGATTTCGCCGACATGGGCGGAATCAGCGACATACTCGGTGGACTGTTTGGTCAGCGCGGTGGACGTCAGCAACGGGCACCACAGCAGACTCCCGGTGCCGATGTCGAGACACAACTCAACCTTGACTTCGAGGACGCACTGGCCGGGGTTACCGTGTCAGTTCCCGTTGAGGGTAAGTCGGTCAAGGTACGCATTCCTCAGGGCGTGTCTCACGGGCAACGTATCCGGTTGCGCGGCCGCGGACTGCCTGGACGCAACGGCGGGCCCAACGGCGATCTCTATGTGATCGTGCAGGTTGGCAAACACAAGCTCTTTGGTCGGTCAGGCAATGACCTCACGCTGCTGGTTCCAATCACTTTTGCCGAGGCGGCACTTGGCGCCAAGGTGACAGTGCCCACAATCGGCGGATCGACCAAGACACTCAAGATTCCTGCAGGTACACGCTCGGGCCGAAAGTTCCGTGTTCGTGGCGAGGGGGTCACCCGCAAGGATGAGACCGGCGATCTCATGGTCACGGTCGAGGTGCAGGTTCCCCAGAAGCTCTCGCGGGCCGAGAAGAAGGCCGTTGAGACCCTGCAAGCAACATTGACCGATGACCCCCGATCACATTTCGACGTCTAGGCGCGAGAGGAGCAACTGATGAAACCCCACGACTCCAAACGAGCGGTGTATGTCATTTCGGTCGCCGCCGAACTCGCTGGCCTACACGCGCAGACTCTGCGGATATATGAACGCAAGGGTCTCGTTGATCCGGCCAGGACGCCGGGTGGCAGCCGCCGGTACAGTGATCTCGACATAGAGATGTTGCAGCGCGTGGCTGAACTCACCAACGAGGGCATGAACCTCGTTGGCGTGAAGCGGGTGCTGGCTCTCGAAGCCAAGGTGGCCCGGCTCGAACAGCAACTCCAAACGGCCGAACAGGCGGTTGGTGAGGCTGTGGCCGCAACCCGCCGCGAGTACCGCCGCGATCTGGTTCCACTCAACCAGGATCTCCTTCCGTGGGCTACGCGCTTCGGCCAGTAGCCCGCTGTATCCAACCAACACGACTAGAGGCAGACAACACCGACGAACGAGAGAGGCTACGTACCAATGGCATTTGACCCGAACACCTGGACCCAATCAACGACTGAGCTTGTGCAAGCTGCATTTGAGCTCGCCAAGCAAAATCAGCATCCCGAGGTTCAACCCGACCATCTCTATGTGGCACTGCTCAAGCTCGACTCGGGAACCGTGCCAGATACGCTGAAGGCCGCAGGGGCTGACCTGGGCTCGATAAGCACGGCTATTGCCAACCGACTGGGCGGCCTCTCCAAGATCGTTGGTGGCAGCCCAGCGGCTCCTTCACCCAGCTTCAATCAACTGCTTGAGGATGCTGACAAAGCCAAGGCCACCATGCACGACGAGTTCGTTGCTCCGGAGCACCTTCTGTTGGCGGCGGCCTCCGACCTCGGCCTGAAAGCTTCTGAGCTTCTCGTTGCTCTGCAGGAGACACGTGGCGATCACCGCGTCACCGATGATCGAGGTGACCAGAACGTCAAGATGCTCG
>CAYUOD010000208.1:0-5306 GCA_964446225.1 uncultured Acidimicrobiales bacterium
AACTGGATGGCGCTGAGAGCGATGAGGCTACGCCTCACCCTGGATGGAACGAGAATCCCCAGGTGATGCGTAACTGGATGGCGCTGAGAGCGATGAGGCTACGCCTCACCCTGGATGGAACGAGAAAGCCCGCAGCACCACTCCCGATTACTGAACAAGTAACGGAGCGCTAGTTCGGTTGGGTAGTCGGTTCACGCCGCGTTCACGGGTGTTGTTGATGCTGAGTGCACACCAAGCACTGGAGCAACGACATGACTACTTTCAAAGAGACCACAACCCAGATCCGAGGCGGCACTGAGACCCGCCGTGAGTACGACTACAACAATGACGGCCAGGTTGACAAGACCGAGGTCGTGCGAGACTTCGACTACAACAACGACGGCAAGATCGACAACCACGTAGAGGTGACGGTCGACAGGCTCGACCTCAACGGTGACGGAAAAGTCGACGACACCATTACCCGCACGACCGTCGACCGCGACGGCGACGGCAAGGTGGACCACGAGGTGGTGCGCACCGAGCGTGAGGTCGATTCTAACGGCGACGGCGTCTTCGACACCCACTACACCGATCTCACTATCGATACCGATGGCGACGGCAAAATTGATTCTGAAGTGCGTGAGCGGGTCGACGACCTGGATGACGATAACGACGGTACGGTCGACCGGCGGACGCGGGTCACTCGTACTCGGTTCGATGATGACGACGACGGCATCTTCGATCGTGGCATCGACTCAACCTCCTACGACAACGACGGCAACGGCACTTACGATGAGACGAGCGTCGATGGCCCGTTCGAGTTGCGCCCTAAGGCCGAGGTACCAGCCCCGAAGGCGCCTGCTGCCAAGCCGATTGCCACAGAGCCAGCCACAGAGGAAGTCGCCACAGCGACGGGCCCATCACTCGGGTTCAGCG
The DNA here is from genome assembly GCA_964446225.1 of uncultured Acidimicrobiales bacterium. Lineage (GTDB taxonomy): Bacteria > Actinomycetota > Acidimicrobiia > Acidimicrobiales > Poriferisodalaceae > CAYUOD01. The sequence goes on from CAYUOD010000208.1 coordinate 916, forward strand.
TTCCAGCTTTCCAGTCACGCATAGGTGGCAGCGTCCAACTGGCCGATATCGAACTCCGTGACAACAGCTGGGTTGACATCGATCCAGCGACGCTGCCTGAGTACGAAGCGATCGAGCCGGTTTACCCAGAACTCACTGACGACCCGGCAGCGCTGGATGCGGTGACACCTGTCGCCGAGGAACCCGTCATCGAGGAGCCCGCACCTGAGGTTCAGTCTCCCGTGGCTGACCCGGCGGATCTTGATCCTGCGGGCCTTGATGAGGAGGCCCTGGAAGAACTGGCCCTGGAAGAACTGGAGCTGGAGCAGCCCGCACCCGAGAGCCCGATACTCGAGGACCCTACGCCTGAGCCACCTGTTGAAGAAGCCGTCATGGACCAGCCCGTCATGGAGCAGCTCGAGACTGAAGAGCTCGTGGTTGAAGAGCCCGTCCTGGAGCAGCCGGTGGCTGAGGAGCCACCAGCGCAAGAGCAGTCCCCGGAGCCGGCTGAAGCTATCGAACAGGTTGAGGATGACGGATTCATGAGCGGATTCATGGACGACTTCATGACCGACTAGAGCCGATTGGCCGACCCGGCTGTCCCAGCAGATGCACTCCAGTGCACCACCCCGTTGCTAGGTTCTTCCTAGCAGCGGGGTGAAGGAGTTTTGGTGAGAACTGATATGCAACAGAAGCGCATCTGCGGCATCGAAGTTGAACTCACCCGCAAGCCAATCAAGAACTTTTACCTTCGTGTCGTTCCGCCAGACGGAGTTGTGCGCATGTCTGTGCCGCTGCGGGCACGGAAGTCCGACATTGTCGCCATGGTGGACGAGCGAAAGCAGTGGATCTGCGAACGACGTAGCGAAATCCTTCTGAGAGAGCCAGCCGTCCCGGCTCTTGACGTCGTCACCGGCGAAACGGCCGAGCTCTGGGGGGCTGGCCATCGCCTTGCGGTTGTCGAGACTCGCTCAGCGCCGCGAGTGGCCGTGCTCGGGAATCAGTGCATTCTCGTCACGGCGCCACATGGTCAGAGTCGAGATTTGCGTGTTCGTCAGCTGCGCGAGTTCTATCGGGGCGAGCTCAAGGCGGCGGCGGATCCGCTCTTTGAGCGTTGGTCGTCAAGAATGGACGTCGAGTTCAGCGAGTGGCGAACCAAGAAGATGAGTACCCGCTGGGGTACTTGCAATGTAAAAGAGAGGCGTATCTGGCTCAGCCTTGACCTGGCGAGGCGAGATCCGAGTTGCCTGGAGAGTGTCGTCGTGCACGAACTCGCCCATCTCATCGAGCCAAAGCACACGAAACGATTTTGGTCGATCATGGACCACCACCATCCCGCCTGGCGCCTGGCCGAGCAGGAGCTACGACACAACCATTCTCCTAGGATCGAGTAGCTCCGTCACCCGGTTGGATTTCCTCAGATGGCCCGCATGCTGTTATTGCGTGCGTTGTGCTCAACCTCGGCCAGCCCAAGTACCTCCATGACTGGTGGCACGTAGTTAGCGAAGCGGCCCCGTAGACCTTTCTTGATGCCGTAGTAGCCCCCTACAGGGTTAGTCTCGGCACGTCCCCATTCCTCAACGGTGTCTGGCTTGGTTGGCTTTTGCTCGTCCGTGTTACCAAGCAGCATCCAGTCGCCGCGCTTGGTGAGCATCGCGCGAAGATCATCGATGCAGCTCAGGTGATAGTGCAGCGTGGTGCTGCCAACCTGCACGACAAGCACCGGCACTTCCGCGTCTTCGACGCAGTAGGCAATGAATTCGGATTTGCCCGGCGGGGTCGTAAGGAGCCATGGATCCTCTGCCGTACCTGAGCCTTCAGCCGTTGTTGTCATCTTCTGGTCTCCTGTCGTCTGGTGGTTGGTACAGGCCAGCGTTTCATGCCATATACGACATCTACTGTCATATATAGATATTCTCTGAGGATGCGTGCCGCCCGTCTGGTCTCGATGATGTTGATGCTTCAGGAACGGGGGCGAATGTCGGCGACGCAGCTGAGCGAAGAACTGGAGGTGTCAACGCGCACGATATTCAGAGATATCGAGTCGCTGAGTGGCGCTGGTGTGCCGGTCTATGCGGTGCGCGGGCCGAAAGGTGGGTTCGGCTTGCTCGAGGGCTACACGACAGAGTTGACGCATCCCCGAGAGTGGAACGCACCCCTGAGCGAAGCGCGTCGCAGAGTTGGGGCACGCGTGCTCATCTCCGCGGAGGGACGGCGTCTCGTTGCGCTGCTTCGCGAACCGAAAGGGCTGCGCGCTCGACCGCTGTCGGAGGAAAAGCGGAAGCGCCCAGGCTGGGTTGAGGCATCGCTTCCCATCGACTCGATCGAGTCTGCGATGCTGCAGCTGTTGCGTCTGGGCTCCGAGGTCGAGATTCTGGATCCTCCGGTGTTGCGCTCGCGAATGGCAGCCGAAGCAGCGCGAATGGCTGCGCTATATGAGGCATGACAGCATGATGAGTACATGATAAATCCATGAGTACTCATGTATCTGCTATGATGTTGTTATGTCAGAAACAGACGCCCACGGAGCCTCAGAGCTCATTCTTACTGTCGCTCGGACCCGCAACCGCCTTGTGGGTCAGCTGGAGGGAGGCCTTTCGGCACTCCATGGACTGAGCTACAGCGAATTCCTCATTCTGGGCGCGATAGGTGCCATACCCAGCGGATCGATGAGCAGAGTCGATCTTGCCGCGGCCATCGGAATGACGCCGTCGGGGGCGACTCGGGCACTGAGACCGTTGAAAAAACTCGGCTTCATCGCGAACAAGCGCGACGCTCGCGATGCGCGCCAGACCCTTTCGTCGCTTACTCCGGCTGGTCAGGAACTCTTGAAGAACGCTGCGATTTCAGTCGAGGAAATAGCGTCCCGGTCTCTAGCCCGTGCCCAGTTCACCAAGTCCCAGCTCGCCACCCTGGTGAGTCTGCTGAACCAACTCGTCGGCAGCTAGCCCATCGCAGGGCCGGTTTGTCTCCCGCGGGAGACAAGATCTGGACTGAGAGCAGCCTCTTCGACTACAGGCTGCTGAACTCGTTGACGCATACATCGATCGTCTAGGTGGACTGTTGCAGCCGATACTCTCGGATTAAGCGGGGTCCTTCGAGCGAGGCTGGCGCTCGATCACCGTGTAGGACATCAGGGTCGAGGTCGATGCCATCTGGCCAGCAGACCGTCCCCGCAGCCGGATCGACACGGGCCTGCGAGAAAGACGAAGCGTCATCAACCCTTGCCAACACGCCTGGCAAAGCGTTGCAGAAATCGAGTTCTCGAACCAGACCGTCGGAAAGAGTTACCCGCAAGACACGAGCCCCAAGTACCTCAACTTGAGTGACGCGGGGGAGCGAAACCATAGGTTCCATCCTACTGGAGAGGCTCAATTGCCAACAGGTCGCCGGGCTTCTGAGCCAGATCCCAGTTCTCGATCGTCGGTGTTCCGGTTTTGCGACCAGTGTCAACCAGGTGGCAATTCCACCAGTTGCAGATCGTCTGCTCGGTCGGCTCGACCATTGCCGCGACCTCACTAACCGAGCGGCCGCCTTCGATTAGATCGATGACTCGGCACCGTAGCTTCGGCGCGTACTGACGTGGCATATCGGCACTCCCAATTTTCAGAAGCATGACCGATCCCAGAACAAGAAATCTCACCAAATCCGGGGCACGTCACAGCAGTCACCAATCCTGGAGTGATTCACTGATGTGCGCGTGCTTGCCTGAGGCTGATCAAGCCCCGCAGCGTCTCACATAGCCAATACGCGGACGGTCTCACTGAACGAGGGCTATGCGTTACAACGTGGACCTGCTGTCGTGAAGATCGCAAAGTCTTCCGCGGAAGACAAATCCTGAAGGCTGAACCAACATGGTGGCAGCTAGCCCATCGCCGAGGTTTTACCCGGAGTCACCACCATTACGACTCTCTCGTCGCCCGGCTGGTGGAATGGATAGGCGTCTGCATCCATGTACTTCTTCGCCATGAAGTCGATGAAGGCATTGTCCTCGTCTGACTCGACTGCTGTGAGCTTGCCTCGGATTTCGAGGTAACGATACGGATTGTTGGGATCCTGTGCCGACAGGGCAACATCGGGGTTCGCAGTCAGATTGCGGAACTTCTGCCTGCAACGCCTGCAGATCTCCGGCTATTCCTGGAACGGGGGCCGGCCCACGGACAATCCAACAAGACGGGCGTCAGCTTCGGGCTAAGTCCTCAAAGTGGAGCACCGCTGGCCGACGCAGAAAGTATGCGACTTCCAGACGCCGCCCCGGCCCCTGTACTTGAGCCCTCTCCGGGAGGCATGATCGCCCGCGCCTGTCGCGTGTGCGAGGTCACGTGGTACGGAGTTGACGCAGATGATTGCTGGTGCTGCGACGGACCGGGAACAGACGGCCCCCTCAGACTTTTCGTGGTGCGACGCAGCTA
>CAYUOD010000209.1:0-5300 GCA_964446225.1 uncultured Acidimicrobiales bacterium
CATCATGACGACCGCCACCGCCGTCGCGACAACCAACACCACGCCGACGACCAGCGTCCGGGTCGGCCTCGCCCTGTCAGCAGCTATTGGACTCGGGAATCTCCCGATGCTGTCACGTGACATCAACTGGGGAGAAGAGCCGCCATCCTACGGATTCCTCATCTTGGCCGCTGCGATCGGCATGGTCTCCGTTGTCTGCGCAGCCATCGCATGGAACTCGGGAAATCGGCGTGCGATCCGCATCAACGCCGCCGCATTGATCGTCAACGCGCTCATGGTCGTACCGGGGTTCTTCATTGGTCTGCCTCCCGTCATGACGCTCCTCAGCGCCGTATTCGTCATATTGCCCGTGATTGCCGTCGTGCTCACTATGCGACGCGATCAGGTGCCAGCCACCGTGATCGACTGACCAACAATGACCACCCAACACGAACTCAACAACCGAGAGAGAACAGCGATGACAACGAGCAAATCCACCACGCCGATCCAGCATCTCGATGCCTCTGACGTCGACGCCGCGGCCGCAACCTTGACCGAAGCCTTCTTCGATGACCCGCTGATGCAGATCGTGGCCCCAGACGAGGCGACGCGACGCCAGTGGGGACCCTGGTTCATGAGCTTGACAGTGCAGTACGGGCTGCGCTGGGGCGAGGTCTGGGCCACCCCCGACACATCAGCCGTCGCCGTCTGGTTGCCGCCCGGCAGTGGTGACATGGGCCTCGGCCGGATGCTCCGACTCGGCCTGGCGAGGATGCCGTTTCGCCTCGGGCTGGCGAGTACCAGCCGGTTCATGCGAGCTCTCGCCGCGACGGAACCCTTCCACAAGACCGTCGACGGCCCGCATTGGTACCTCCTCGCAGTCGGAGCACACTCCGAAAGCCAGGGTCAGGGACTGGGATCCGCACTCGTCGACGTCGGCATATCCCGTGCCGACGCGGCCGGCCTGCCGTGCTATCTCGAGACCGGTACACAGTCGAACATCGACTTCTACACAAAGCGAGGATTCGAGATCGTGGGCCAGACTGACTTCGAGGGTCACACGCTCACCGGCATGGTCCGCCAGCCAAGTGAACAACCGGCGCCCTAAGAGTCGGAGACCAGACAACGCCGCTCACGTGAAGCCGCTTAATCGGCGTTCCTCCAGCGTCAATGATCAGCGGGATGACCTGGTCGACATAGCTGATGAGAGCGTCTCCGCCGCCGGTGCGCGGTGTCGAGAGAACAATCAGCGTGGCCATGAATGTGGTTCCAATGATCGAGTGAGATTCCTAGCTGCCCACAGGCTATTTGGATAACACGCCATGCCACGAGATCCGTCGGGTTACCTGTGGGTAACGGCGTCCCCGTAAAGTGACGTCTCAACCGTCGAGATAGACCGGACGATTATGAAGCAAATCCCTATTTACCCCGATGACCTCCCGCTGCTGGCGGCTGCCTGCGCTGACACCAACTGCTCTGCCGTCAACTCATGAGCAGGCGTACTCCGGTACTTCTGCTGTTTGCCGCGTTCGCGGTACTGCTTGCTGCGTGCTCCGAAGACGGACTTGATACCTTTGGCTCTTGCGGTGGCGGCGAGGCGATCACCGTGCACGCTGCCACCAGCGACACGGGCGAGAATATCGAGGCAGCGGTCTTCTTTTTTGACCCGGCCGAGGTGAACGGCACTTACGAACTCAGCGGCGACCGTGCTGGGCTGCCACGCGCCGTATTTGGCACGGGAGAGAAGATCTCTGATTGGGTACAGTGCAGCGGAGCCCAAACGTTGGGCGACGAAGACGACCTCATCACCCTTGCGCTGTCAGGCACTGTCAAAGTCGACACCAGGCCCAGCCTCGATCTCGTAAACCCTCTGATAATACGTCTGACCGGCAGCGATCTGGTCTTTGAGAACGGCGACGAGATTGACGAACTCGTGATCGACTCGGTCTTCATCAACGAATGCGACCCAGTCGATGAAGCTCGATTGCAGTGCTGATTCGTCGGTGCCCAGCTTCGGAACGCTGACCAGATGCTGAGTTTCCGTCGCTCGGTCGTTGTGGAGGTCAGCGTTCGAGAATCTGAAGGACCCGGTCGCAGCGGAAGATCCGATTGTGCTCGCGACCGGTGGTCTCAACGAGTAGACCGACGTCCACGAGCTTGGCAACCGCCTTGTTCGCCGGCTCCGCGCACCGTCGAAAGCGCCTCTTGCTGGAAGGCGAGGAGGTCCGTGATCTTCTCGACAGTGGCCTGGGCTTGTGCTCGGATGCCTTCACAGAAGAAGGAGATCCAGCGGTCGACGTCGCCCGTCATGCTCATGTTCTGTAGTTCGTCTTGGTACCGCGACCTCCTGGGCTCAAACCAAGGAGAGATTGCAAAGAGCGGTTCCGTCAACACCCTTCCGGACAGTAGCTGTAGCACGATGCGGAGGCGCCCGATTCGACCGTTGCCATCGTGGAATGGATGCAATGTTTCAAGTTGGTAGTGAGCAAGCGCACTGTCGACGACCGCTTGCGCGGACCCCTCCCTGGCCGATCGATCCAGTCGAAAAGATCGGTGAAGCCGGTCTCCAGTTCATGACCGGAGGTGTGGGGACAAGACGGGCCTCCTGAATGCGGCCTCCTGACCCAATCACGACCTGAATGTCGCATATCAGGCCACGCGTGATCCGGTTTCGCCGAAACGAGCATCGCTGCCGCTAATCGGCGCAACTCTCCCAACGGGACTACCTCGGAACCTCTGGTGAGTGAGATACAAACGAATACATACAGCCGGGGACCGTAACTTTTCTTGTGTAACCGACTCGACATTCGCTCAGGGACGTGCCTGGCGAGTCGACCGTTAGCGCCTACGCGTCCACCACGTTCTTGCGATGAACGCGGTCAAAATGGCTCCTCCAATTACGAGCACGACGCGCAACGCGTCGACCCGGCCTGATCCTGCTGGCTCTGCTACTTCTGCGGCGACGACGAAGGCCCCCAGTGCGACGAGGAACAGGCTTACAGCGGTCACCACGGTGAGCGTTCTGATGCTCTGGGTGAGTTTGTCGGCCTCGCGTTCGAGTCCTTCATGTCGCGTGGCGAACTCGAGGTCACCAGTCTCGAGGCGCTGAAGCAGCCTCTCTGCCCGCTGGGGTAGCCCTTCGAGAAGCTTCGCTGCTTCGAGAGCGTCGTGCCCGACTCGGCGTCCGATAACCGCGGGGGAAACCCTGTCCTTCAGAAGGGTTGCCATTTCGGTTTCGAGCGCCTCGAAGAACACGAAATTCGGATCAATGATCACGGCGGTACTCTCGAGCATGGCAACGACTTTGAAGAGCAGCGCCAGGTCCGGGGGAAGCTGAAGCTGATGGCGAAATGCAATCCGCATCAGCTCGCCGACCATGTCGGCTGCAGCAAGATCTCCGAGGGACTTGTCGCCGGCCCGATAGAACAGATGGTCCAGATCACGCTTGAGGCCGGCTCGCTCGGACTCGGGTTCGGTTATACCCATCGCCCACCAGGCAGCAAGGAGCCCCTCGCTGTTCTTCTCGGCAATCGAACGGATGAAGTCGAAGAAGTGTTCACGTTGGCGGTCAGTGATGGTTCCGACCATCCCAAAGTCGAGCAAACCAAGTCGGAGATCATCCGTGACGACAAAATTGCCGGGGTGGGGGTCTCCGTGGAAGAACCCTTCACGGAAGATCTCGACAAACGCGGCGTGGAGGGCGACGGTGGCGAAGTGGTGGCGCTCGCTCGGTGTCAAGTCGCCACCGACGCGATCGTTGCTGAACTCAAAGCCTGACACCTCGTCCATCACGAGCACTCGTTCAGTTGAGTGATCCCAGTAGATCGTTGGGATGAAAACACTTTCATCGTTGCGATGGATGGACCGGAACCGATCGGCGTTGTTGCCTTCGTTGACGAAGTCGAGTTCGTTCATGAGAGTGAACGCAAACTCGTCGAAGAATCCCATGACGTCGAAAGGCGCCAGCGCTGAGCGTCGGGCAGTCCGATGGTCTATCCAACCGCGCAATATGTACAGATCCATTTCGATGCTCTCGCGCACACCCGGCTTCTGGATCTTGACCACTACCGGTTGACCTGAGCGCAGCGTGGCCCGGTGCACCTGTCCGATGGAGCCAGACCCCATAGTGTCAGTCTCAATGGTCTCAAAGATCTCACCATGTGGAGCGCCGAGTTCGCGGTCGAGGATCTCGGTTATCTCGTTGAAGGGAGTTGGCGGCACCGCTCGCTGGAGCTTGGCCAATTCAGACGCGTACGCGGGGCCGATGAGGTCGCCGCGGGTACTCAAGATCTGCGCCAGCTTGATGAACGTTGGGCCCAGATCCTCGAAGGCCATTCGGAGATGCTCCGGACCGCTGTAGGCCGAATCGCGACGAGAGTGGCCAAGGAGTCCCCACTGGAATGGCAGCATCCATCCCAGGCCAGAGCGAGCCAGTGAAACACCGACGCCGTGTCGGATAAGCAGTCAATTGTTGCTGATCGGGTGATAGTAGCGCTGCAGCGTCCGGCTGAGCGTTCAGCCACCAACCTAAGACAGATACTGCTGTGACATCATTGGGAAATGACAACGGCCACGCGATTCTCAGGGCTTCTGCGTGTCGACCGCCTCGATACCGGTAGAAGGCGACTAGTGCGTGATCTCGTTATCGATATTGGTCAACCTGTACCTCTGGGCACATTCACACACGAGGATGTCAAGATCGTCAACGGCAATCCCCGAATTACGGTCCCGGAGTGTTTTGTCACAGACTTCTCATCGGTCCCTAAGATCTTCCGGCCGCTCTACCTGTCGAGCTCAGTCGATCTGGCCGGATGTGTCCACGACCGCGCCTATCGCATCCAGACGCCACGAAAAGCTGCCGACCAGATGTGGGAGATCGTTGCAACCTCCGGAGCTACGAGGCGCAACCGGATCGGCCCTGTGCGCGGCCGGCTCGGATATTGGGCGTTGCGGACGTTTGGTATTTGGGCGTACCGGAGCAACGCCAAGAAAGGCTTCCTCGTGCAGCCGTGCGGTGAGGGTGCCGAAGACAGCGCTTGACCCAGCGGACCGTCATTGCCAACTGGTGCACGCACCGTGCACACAGATTTGTGATGGTCAATCGCGGTTTCCAGTCAGCCATGAGCTGACAACACCAAAGGCCCGGGACCTTACGGATCCGGGCCTTCATATTTGAGTGGCCGCCAACGCAGGATTTCAACCTGCGACCTTCGGGTTATGAGGCCGAGCGAAGCCCCAAGGAAGGGCCAACAGCTCCTATCCGTGGAGCTTTAAGGCCGCTGCTACGTTACGACCCCAGCCATCATCAGGCCGACATCCTC
>CAYUOD010000210.1:0-5270 GCA_964446225.1 uncultured Acidimicrobiales bacterium
TGATGCGCAGAATCATCAAGGACAGTTTGAACGGCATCGATGGCCTCAGGGTCGTCGGAGAAGCCGCTAACGGTCGTGATGGTCTGGCCAAGATCAAAGAACTTTCTCCGGACATAGTCTCGTTGGATGTCGAGTTGGGCGACATCAACGGACTGGACGTACTCGCTCAGGTGATGCGCGAATCGCCTCGTAAGGTGATCGTCGTCTCCTCGCACACCGAGGCCGGAGCAGAAACAAGCCTTAAGGCTCTGAGCCTTGGGGCTGTGGACTGTGTGGCCAAGGGAAAGCTCACTTCTGGGCCCGACGGTTTCGAAGCCATGTTGCGCCAGTCGTTCGCAGCGGCTTTGGTGGCTCAGACGAGCCGCCTGGGCCGGGGAAGTGCGGTTGTCCCGAACCTTGATCCGCTCCGAGGCGCGGACAGTCGAGCGGCCGAACCGCGACCATTGGACCGACTGCGGGCCTCCGGGAAGCGGATGACGAATAATCCTGGCACGGGCGAGGTACGTCTGCGAGCGCCTGATCTCGTGCTGATTGCCAGTTCGACCGGCGGGCCAATGGCATTGCAGTCATTCCTTGCTGAACTGACACGGCCTCCCACGATGCCGGTGGTCCTGGTGCAGCATATGCCTGAAGCATTCACTTCACGGCTTGCAACGCGGTTGGATCAGCTGAGTCCTGCGACCGTCAAGGAAGCCGAGGATCGCAGTCCGCTTGAACCTGGCACGATTCTGATAGCTCGAGGACAGAAGCACTTGATTGTGCATCGCAATCACGTGCGATTCTCCGATGCAGCTCCTATTGGCGGGCTCAAGCCGAGAGCTGACCTGACGTTCACTTCGGCTGCAAAGGTGTTCGGGCGCAGCCTCGTCACGTTTGTGTTCACGGGTATGGGTGATGACGGCCTCATTGGTTGTCGTGACGTACTGGATGCGGGTGGGCAGATAGTTGCCCAGGACGCGGATTCCTGTGTTGTGGACGGCATGCCAAGACAGATACGAGAGGAAGATTTAGCAGTTGATTGTGGTCCGCCTGCTTATCTCGGGCACCTGATGGACCGACTCTCCTATTCGGCAAGGCCAACTAATTCGCGGGCGAAGACGAGGACGTAAGACAATGGCATTTCTGGATGAGGTGAGAACTCTCCTCAAGACCCAGGCCGGACTTGATGTCTCGGGGGTTCGTGATGGTCAGTTGGAACGCCGCGTGAGTAACTTCATGCGCCGCCACGGCCAAACAGAGGAGACACTGCTCGGTGCAGTGTCGGCGGACAAGGAGCTCCTCGAGAAGTTTCTTGACGGTCTCACCATCAATGTGACTTCGCTGTTTCGAAACGCGGATCGCTGGACAATCGTCGCCCCAATTCTGAAGCAGCTGGGCTCGCGGCCCCGTATCTGGAGTGCCGGTTGTTCCAAGGGCGCAGAGGCCTACACAATGAGTATTATCTGCGCCGAGAACAAGCAGGCAGCGAGCATCCTCGCCACTGACATCGATGAGCGCATCATGGCCAAGGCCGTCGAGGGCGTCTACAAAGACGCCGAGATGCGCGAGGTTGAAGACAGGATCAAGGAAAAGTACTTCACGCAAATAGGTCAGGAGTGGCGCGTTGACAAGAAGATCGCGTCGGCCGTGCGCTTTCAGCAGCAGGACCTGCTGGCGGGCAAGCTGCCGAGTGGCAAATTCGACTTCATTGCGTGCCGCAACGTAGCGATCTACTTCTCGCGTGAGGCCAAGGTCGGACTTCACGAGCGTCTTGCAAGCACGCTCAATCCTGGTGGCTATCTCTTCATTGGCAGCACCGAGCGGGTCGAGAATCCCGTGGACATAGGTCTCAAGAACGTAAGCCCCTTTCTCTACCAGTCGTCACCTGAATTGGTCCGGAGGTAATCATGGATCCGAACGCAAGCTTTCTCGAACAGTATGTAGAAGAAGCGCTCGAGAACATCGAGGAGCTCGTGAACGGCCTCCTCAGGCTCGAAAATGAAGCTGGTGACGAGGCGGCCCATACCGTCAAGGAACTCTTCCGTTTCGCCCACAACTTGAAGGGCATGTCCGGGGCAATGGCCCTTGACGGAATTACGACCGTTGCTCACAAGATGGAGGATCTACTCGACAAGTACCGCCAGGGAGAGGGCGTGCCTTCATCTGATGAGGTCGACGTTCTACTTTCCGCGTCTGACGCTATGCAGGGCATGGTGGAGGAAGCTGCAGGTGGTGCTAATCCTGAGGCCCCCCAGGATCTTGTGCAGCTGCTGGTCAATCACGGTGGCGGTTCCACCGAAGCTCCGAGCGCGGCTGAGCCGGATGCGATTGTGGCGCAGTCAGAGCCCGAGCAATCCGATACCTCGCTGGATCTGCCAGACGCCCCCGAGGGTGCGCAGTGGATCCTCTTGAAGCTCACCGAGGGTGCCCAGTTGCTTGGTGCACGCTCGGCCATGGTTATTCAGGGAGCAGAGCGCGAGGGCGACGTCGTCAACATCGTGCCCGAGCGTTCACAGATCGAAGCGGGCCGTGCGATGGAGTTTGCGCTCTGTGTCGCGGGCTGCGAGAACATCGATTCGCTGGTGGAGTCTTTCGCTGGGATTACCGATGTTGACAGTGCGACTCTCGTTGCTCATCACGATGAAGACGACCATGACGATGATCACGCCGACGCTGAGCCGGTACCGGGTGAACTCCGGCTTGAGATCAAGCTGGACGATGAGGTTCAGTTGGCTGGTGCGCGCAGTGCCACCATCCTTCAGTACTTGGGATCGCGTGCGGCCATCAATTCCACCAATCCGGATCGACAACTCATCGAAGCCGGGAAGGCCAAGAGTTTCGTCGTTGGATTGACCGGCGTCGAGAACGAAGAAGAACTCATCGCAGGTGTTGCGACCTTTGGTGACATCCAGACTGTGACCAAGCTCGAAGCCAAGGAGCGCCGCGTGAGCGAGCGCCGTAAGGGCGAGCGACGTGCTGCTGCGGCTCCACGAGCGACGATTCGCGTCGACACCGATCGGCTCGACGATCTCATGGACCTCGTGAGCGAACTCGTGGTGGGTCGAGGCCAGCTTGACGAGCACGCGAATCGCATTGGTGATCGCCCGCTTGTTGACTCACTCTCGTCAGTCCATCGCACTATCTCCGACCTGCAGGCCATGGTGGCCAAGGTCAGGATGATCAGCTTGGAGAAGACGTTCGCCCGCCTGACCCGGATCGTTCGGGATACAGCACGGGACGTCGGCAAGGACGTGAACTTCGTAACCGAGGGCGAAGAAACCGAGCTTGATCGCAGCATGATTGACACGGTTGCTGATCCCCTCATGCACCTCCTGCGGAACTCGGTCGATCACGGCATCGAGGCCGACCCTGAGACCCGGGTTGCAGCAGGCAAGTCGGCCCAAGGTGAAGTGCGCCTCAGCGCTCTCACCGAGGGTAATCAGGTCGTCATTGAAGTTACTGACGATGGCGGCGGCATCTCCGTGGAGTTGGTTGTTGCCAAAGCCATCCGCAACGGACTTGTGACTGAGGACCAGGCGCAGAACATGTCGCGCCAGGAGCAACTTGACCTAGTGTTCGCCGCTGGACTCTCCACTCGTGACAGTGCGTCAACCATCTCTGGGCGCGGGGTCGGTATGGACGTTGTGCGCAGCGCTGCCGTGAAGCTTGGCGGCAACGTCACCATTGAGTCGACACCAGGCAAGGGCTCGGTCTTTACGATCAGGCTTCCGCTGTCACTGGCGGTCACCGAGGCACTGCTCGTAAGAGTGGCGGATGAGACCTGGGCAATCCCGATCGACCAGATCGAGGAAACACTCGCCGTACAACCAACTGACGTGCGTACGGTTCGTGGTAATCCCATGATTGATATCCGGGGTGAAGTGATACCTCTGGTGCACGGTCCGGAGATTCTTTATGGCGTGACCCCCCACGACAAGGTCAAAGAGGCTGTCGTGTATGTCTACAAGGGACGGAGGACAGCGCTCACCGTCGACCATCTGATTGGTCGCTTTGAGGTCGTCGTCAAACCCCTTCCTGAGGACATCCAAACAAGTGGAGCTGCCTCTGCTGTGACCATTCTTGGTGACGGCACAGTTGGTCTCATTATGAATGTGTCCGCGTTGGCCGAACAACATCGTCTCGGCGTATCAAAAGTCACCGTTTAGGGACGATAGGTCTAGGAGGAGGCACAATGAGTGCGTCAAATGCAGAGCTCGACATGTACAACGAGCTCACAAATATCGGAGCCGGCAACGCTGCCACTGCGCTATCGCAGATGCTCAATGAGCGAGTAGATATAGGACTCCCACAGGCCATCGAGCTATCGCTCGGAGACCTCGAAGGAATCGTGGGCGGGAGTGACTCTGGAGCAGTCACCATGGTCCTGATCAATGTGCGGGGTGAACTTGCCGGGTCGATTGCTTTGGTTTTGGATCCACCGGATCACTATCTTGAAGCCCTTCAGGTGCCAGAAGAGTTTGCGGACTCGGCGCTCGGAGAGATCGGCAACATCTTTGGAGCACAGTTCCTCATCGCGATGGGACGCATGGCGAACCTGACTGGCGAAGTGGAACCTCCGGCGGTTGGCCACGGGCCACGTAACGCGATTCTTGAGACTGTCATCGCGCTGGCGGCCGAGTCAGAGCCCTTCTACGTTCTCCAGATGGCCCTGAAGATGGGTGATCACGAATCTGAGGCCCAACTTTTGTACTTCCCTGCTGAGCAGACACTTGACAATCTGAGGGAGCTTCTGCAATGACCTTGCACCACGTTGGTATAGGCCAGGTGGTTGAGGCAACAGATTCAGACGACATAGTTGAGATGCTCGGTCTCGGAAGTTGTGTCGGAATATTCATGTGCGTGGCTGGTAAGTACGTGATTGCGGCTCATGCACTCCTAGATCATCACAATGCTGGCCGCGATGAGTCGCCTGGAAAGTATGTGGACACAGCAGTGCCCCATCTGCTGGCGATGGCCGCAAAGGCCGGCTACATGAAGCGCCATCTCCGTGTGTCGATTGCTGGGGGAGCGCAGATTTTTGCGTTCGCCGGCGGGCGCCCAGAACTGGAGATTGGGGCTCGGAACATCGCCGCAGCGCACGAGATACTGCGGGGCGTCGGAATGCGCATAGTGCTCGATGACACGGGTGGCAAGAGTCCACGACGTGCTCGCATGAATGTGGCTGAGGGTTTGCTTGAAGTCACACAGAAGACCAACGCTATGGCGCAGTCTTCGGCATAGCTCCTTAGGTAGCGGTTGGCACAGCCGACTGGTCGTACGTGAGATCTGCC
>CAYUOD010000211.1:0-5262 GCA_964446225.1 uncultured Acidimicrobiales bacterium
TGACGATCGGAGTTGCATTCTCAATCATTTGGCTTATCTATGTGAATGCACATCCCTCGACACCTGAGCTGGGTCGATTGGCTGGCACTCAGGTGTTTCGTTCACTCGAGGAGTACCCCGACGGTGAGAGTTATCCAGGGCTTCTGGTCCTCCGTTTTGATGGTGGCCTCTACTTCGTTACTGCGGATGCCCTCGAGGACCGTCTGCGCGAGGTTGCCCTTGCCTCTGAGGTTGAGCTGACGGGGGCGGTGCTCGATTTCGAGGGAGTCAACTTCATTGACTCTCAGGGGGCAGCCAAGCTACACGAGGTGTTGACTCTCGCGTCTGAGTACTCGATTGTGGTGCACCTAGCCCGCATCAAGCCGCAGGTGCTCACGGTGTTGCGGGCGGACGGTGTGCTCGAGCGCCTCGGGGATTCGCAGATTCATCTCAGCGTGCATGATGCGGTCGAGGTCGCTCGGTCTGAGGTGGATCGTTTCGGCGAGGACTAGTGGCCGTTGGGAGGCGACGATCAATTAGCCAGGCCTAGTTGTACCGAGCAGGATGGCCAGGCACTCCAGCCCAGTTCGTCGTAGATGGCTTCAGCTCGCATGATCTGTTCGTCACGAGTCGCTTCGTTTGGTAGACCCTCGCCTCCTACTTCCAGCCAGGTTTCTTGGGCGATCTGTAGGCCCCCGTAGTACCCATTGCCCGTGGCGGCATTCCAGTCGGTTTCGGTCTCGCACTCAGCCAAGGTGTTCCAGATTTCAACACGCTCTGGTGCTAGATCTGCGACGAATCGCCGTGCCTCACCTTCGGAGCCCAACACCACGCGCGAGATCAGTAGCCACAATAAGAGAACAGTACTCGCGGCCACAATGGCCGCGAGTATCTGTCGAGTTCTCACACTTCGGTCCCACCACCACTGGGGCAGCGGGGCGCGCTCGGCAGCGTTCATCGGGGGGACGTCAGACTGAAGACTCCCACCATTGCTGAGCTACTCGGCGGCCTGGTCGCCGCTGTCGGCTACCTCGTCAATGTCTATGGCTTCGTCGTCGGCGATTGCCGCAGCCTCAACAGCGACGATTCCGTCTTCGCTGATGTCGATCGCACGTACTGCGAATCCATCGTTGGTTGCGACGAACTGGCTGGCAGTAATGCCCTCTTCGCTTACGAGGATGGATTCGCCTTCGACGCCGTCTTCTCCGCCGGCCGCGCGGCTCGCAGTAAATCCTTCCTGGCTGGAGATGGCGTTGTAAGCAACGTCATGCCCGGCCTCGAGCTGGCTGGCGATGTCGGCCCCGAGGGCTTCCGTCATCATGTCAGCGCCTGCATCCTGGAGTGCCTTCTCGACCTGGGCAACCCAGCTGTGCTCGACCACCGCGATGATTACGGAGGAACCAGGCGTCATGTCTTCACCGAGCCGCTCCAGGCGGTCGTTCGAGAAGCCTGAGTCGCGCCACTTGGCCGAAAGGCCACCGATGAGCGCGCCGACAGCCAGAGGAACAACAAGTGCGGCTCCTGCCACGAGTCCGATGCCAGCGCCAACGACGCCGCCGATCGTGGCGCCCTTGCCGCCGCCCATGTCGGCTGTCTCCTTGATGTGGAGTTTGCCCTTTTCGTCCTTGCGAAGCACGGCGGCGTTCTGGATGCGGATGAGTCCCTGGTTGCGGGCATCTTTGAGCTCACTCAGGACGGCTTTGGCTGCATCCTCGTCGGGAAATGCTGCGACGATCATCTGTACGGGGACGCCCCCAGAACTGTCAGTCATTAGTGCTCCTTCGTCTGTCTGTCGCTGTCTGCGACCGAACAACGATAGCCGCGTTCTAGTGCAGTTGCATCCGCGCGGGACCGCCACGAGCGCTCATAATGTGGCTGCAGTAAGCTCGGGCGGACCAGCGCAAATACTTCGACAACTGACCGCGGATGTGGTCCGCGTGGGTGAACAAGGAGAGACTGTGGGTCCAGCGATTGGCGAAATTCTGAGCTTGGCGGTGGGAGTGGCGATCAGTCCTGTTCCCATCATTGCTGTGATCCTTATGTTGTTTGGCAAGAACGCAAAGGCGAATGGTGTGAGTTTCGCGCTGGGCTGGACTCTTGGGCTCATCGCTGTTGGCGTGATTGTGCTGGGTCTGGGACTTGAGGCATCTAGTGGCGGCGAGAGTGACAGCGGCGGGGGAGTCCGAATCGTTATCGGCCTGCTGTTCGTGTTCTTGGCCTTCAAGCAATGGACGGGTCGACCCAAGCCCGGTGAGACGCCTGAGATGCCGGGCTGGATGGCGTCAATTGACGACTTTTCTGCCGGCAAATCCTTCGGTATGGCAGTGCTGCTCGCCGCGGTCAACCCCAAGAATCTCGGCCTCACGCTCGCCGCCGCCGTCACTATTGGATCGAGCGGGCTGGAAACCGGCGAAGAGTATGTTGTGCTCGCCGTGTTTGTGATTCTCGCTTCCTTGACGGTGGCTGTGCCCGTTGTTTGGTATCTGATTATGGGCGAGAGTGCGGCGGCGCAGCTCACGATCCTGAAGGACTGGCTTGTGGGTAACAACAACACGGTCATGGCTGTGTTGTTCGTCGTTCTCGGAGTCAAGCTGTTTGGTGACGGCGTTAAGATTCTCACATGATCAGAAGAAGCAATGACCCAGCGCCCGCAACTCCAAAGTGGCGGCGGCTGATTGTAGGCCTGCTCGCGATCGCTCTTTTTGCCGCTGCATGCGGTGACAGTGACGAACAGAGCAGTCAGGATAAATACTGCGAGGCCGGTGACTCAGCTCGCGCGAGCCTCGATGCTTTGCTGGATGTTGATCTCATTGCGACCGGCACCGATGGTGTGCAGGAGGCCTTCGACGCCCTGGTCGATGACGTTGACGAACTCAGGTCAAGCGCTTCTGATGCGGCGAAGGCTGATGTAGAGGCCTTAGAGGCGGCAATCGAGGACGGCAAGGATGCGCTCTCTGATGCCGGCGAAGATCTGACGACCGAGAATATCTCGAGTCTGGTTACTGCCCTGGCCGATATCGAGACCTCTGCAGTTGCCGTTTTCGCGACGCTCTCTGACTGTTCCTAAGGCAATGAGGCCTTCGCTAGTGGCGGGTGCCGCTATCAACGATGTCGTGGCCATGAACGGTCAGTGCCCAGATCACTGAGAACGACACAAAGATCATGATGATGCCCCAGATCGGGTAGTAGGGCAGCCACGCAAAGTTGATGAGTGCGGTAACTCCCGCCACGATGACCCCAATGGTGCGGGCGAACGTGTTTGCAGTGAGAATTCCGATACCGGTCAGCACGATGACGAGTCCCCAGAGGAGATGAGTCCAGCCCCACGAGGATGCGCTGAGCTCAAATACGTACTGATTGGTCACCACGAAGAACTGATCGTCGATGATCGCGACCAGGCCAGCCATGGCCTGGAAGATGCCACCGATGATAAAGATGGTGCCAGCGAATGCAGTCCAGCCGACTGCCAATGAGCTGTAGTTATCGGTCATTCTTATCCCCTACTGGTTGTGTGGGCCGTTCCTGCGGAGCGCGACCCTGAACGCCAGAATCATAGGTCTGAATCGAATTGCGATGTTGGATGGAGACAGATCGTGCGCTAGGCCCGCGTCGTTGGACGTGCGCTAGTCAGCTCGACGCCGAAGCTGACTTCGCTTCTCGTTGCTCAGCGAGATCCCGGGCGTCGGCGACAATCTGCATCATCTCACGTGCGACCATAGGGCCGGCGTTCTGGTTCTGTCCGGTTACGAGGTTTCCGTCGACCACCCAGTGGTTGGCCAGCGGGTCGCGGAACCTGGTCTCACTCTCGAACTGCGCGCCCATCTCGCGCAGCTCGGCTTCGGGATGATGTGGCGTCGAGCCTATGCCGAGTTCGTTCACCTGCTTGTCGGTTACCGCTGTGATCCGACGGCCCTGTACAAGGGGGCTGCCGTCAGCGGCTTTGGCGTTGCGCAGACCGAGCGGACCGTGGCAGACCCCGCCGATCACCTTTCCAAGCTTGTTGGCTGTGGTGATCTGCCCGGCGAGGGTTTCGGAGAATCCGAAATCGAACGCAGCTCCCCAGCCGCCAGCGAGGAAGACGATGTCGTAGTCGACCATGTCTAGTTCGCTAATTGGCAGCGATTCACTCACGAGGCCCCGGAGTACGTCGTCTGCCAGGAACCGGTCGTCTTCGTCCGTGCGAAGTACTGCCTTCAGGGAGAGTGGATCGATGGGGATTGTTCCGCCCAGTGGACTCGCGACATCGACCTCCATGCCGGCGTCCATGAATGCGTAGTAGGGCACTGTCATCTCACTGGCGAACACTCCGGTTGGCTTGCCGATATCGAGCACTCCCTGGTTGCTGCATACGATGAGGGCTCGATGCCCCGCGAGATCAAATGACTTTGACTTCTCGTCCACCGGGTGCATGCCCAGACGCTGGGCCGCTCTGCGCAGAAGACGTGCCGGTGCTGGCGGCCGCTTGGCAACTGGCCGCTCTTCGCTTGAATTGCCCTCCCGGGGCTCGTAGGGCCAAGGCTGGTGGCGCTCGGGGATGGCCGTTGTTCGTCCCTGTTTGAGAGTGTCCTTGAGATATGAGAACACCGGCGCGGCAGCGTCGTCGTGCCAGCGATTGTGGGCCTCACCGGGGTCGTCGATGAGGTCGTACAGTTCCCACTGATCAGGCAGGGTGGAAGTGCGATAGGTGGATCCCCCAAAGCCGTTGGACGCCAGGTGACGTATTCCTGGCTCAGTCCATGTCGCCGGATCGTCGAAGGTTCGAACCAGTTTCCAGAGGTTGTCTGCGCCCCCGAACTCTGCGGCGACCCGTGAGACTATGCCCTCGAAGTTGGCGGCAACGTGGGCGGGTACCTGAATACGCAAGAGAGCGGGGGGCTTGTCTGTTTTTCCCTTCTTCCTAGCGACGGCGGATGCCCCTGTGTCTCCTTCGAGCATGTTGTCGCGGGTCATGAGATACACAGCGCGATCCGGATCTGGCTCTTGGTCGCCAGCGACCACGTCCATCAGGCTCCGTCCAGGCAGTGGATGTACCTCGGAGAAGGAGCCAGCCAGCTTCTTGCCGGTCGTCTTCTCGTCAATGCCGGCCGCAGCGAGAAGTGTCGGCAGAATGTCGACGTGCGAGGTGGGCGAGTCGTCGACCGTTTGGGGTTGCGACGCCTCCTCTCCGACTTGGGCAATCCAGAAGGGCACCCGTGTGGACTCGTCGTAGAGGTTGAACCACTTCTGATGGAGTCCACCGTGTGCTCCGAGCAGATCCCCGTGATCTGAAGTACGCACGATGAC
>CAYUOD010000212.1:0-5259 GCA_964446225.1 uncultured Acidimicrobiales bacterium
ACGCGTTCAGGCGCAAGAGGTCTGACGGTCGGGGCAGTCGCTTTGACGAGGTCATTTTCGAGTTGGCCCTCATTCTTGAATCTCTGCCTCTGGACGCCGTGCCCGTCTACCAGCCCGGTCTAGCGCCCAAGATGACGCCTCCGGCGCTTGCCTCAGATGACGCGGTAGGCGACGAGGCGCCGGCAAGTTCTGGTTCCTGGTTGGAATCCAAGAGAGTCATGGTTGGCGCGGGGATGACCCTGGCTGTGGTCGTTGTCGCCTTGTTGGTTGTGCTGCGTCCCTGGGACGACTCGTCCGACTCGGCCGCAGGCTCGGTGGTCGCAGACACCGAACAGGACTGTTCCTACTTGCCGGGCGAGACCGGTGACTCTCAACTCGCGCAGCAGAATGCAGCAGGCGTGGCAGAGGACCTGTACCGCATGTCGGGAGGATTCCGTTTGTTGGGTTGCCCGGGTGACACCGTCCAGGATCTCGGCAACGGCGAGGTGGCCTACCAGGAACTTGACACTGCGCAGGGCGACCCCAATGGAGCACTGGTAATTCCCGCGGAGGGGACTGCAATTCTGTTGAACAACGCTCAATGGGAGTCCTACCGCCAGATTGGCGGCAAGTCGGGCGACGACGTGTACTCAACAGCTGGTTATCCAGTCGGGACACGTCAACAGGATGGCGCCTCGTGGGTCGAGTTGGACGAGGCCCACGGTGTACTCCTCGTGGGCGAGAGCGCGGATGGACCCCACTTCTTCATCGTGAAGATCGCTGCCGACCTGTGGCTGGAGACCGGCGCCGTGCTTGGTCCGCTGGGGCTTCCCACATCCAACCCGCACACTCGCGAGGGTCTCTTCACCCAGGAGTTCCGGGGTGGATATGCAGATCTGCTGCCCGACGGCACCCTTGAGATCACCATGGTGACACCCGAGGAAGCTCGGGCTGAGCTTCCCGACGACGAGATTCTACGTGGCCGCATTCTGCGCCAAAAAGAGGCAACCGCCTGGTGGGTGAACGATGAACTTGAACGACTGTGGATTCCGAATAGCGATGTTTTCAACTGCCTCGGAGGCTTTGATGCTGTAGCCGAGGGCACAGTTTCCGTGCGCGGGTACGCTGTTCAGACACTGCAGTATGGCGGCGTCGCCACCTGCGAAGACCGCTAAGGCGCCTGGCTATCTGACACTATTGAACAGATGGAACCGGGCGTCGAGTTGAGAGGTTTGGGCAATGGATAAGGACTCACGGATCTTTGTTGCTGGCCACGGGGGCCTGGTCGGCTCATCAATCCTGCGCAGCCTTCTCGATGCGGGCTACCGCAATGTCGTGACCGCAACGCGCGATCAACTCGATTTACGCGATCAGATGGCGGTGAACTACTGGTTCCGCGCCAACCGTCCCGATCATGTCTTCCTGGTTGCGGGCACCGTTGGCGGCATTATGGCCAACAGCACCCGGCCGGCTGAGTTCATATACGACAATCTGATGATTCACGCGACCGTGGTCCACGCCTCCTACCTCCATGACGTACAGAAGTTGCTGTACCTCGGGAGTTCCTGCATATACCCGCGTGACGCGGCTCAGCCAATTACCGAGTCAGAGTTGCTGTCAGGTCCACTGGAGGAGACGAACGAGGCCTACGCGGTCGCCAAGATCGCCGGCATCAAGCTCTGCCAGTCCTACCGGCGGCAGTACGGCGTCAACTACATCTCGGCGATGCCGACCAACCTGTACGGTCCTGGAGATAACTTTGATCTGCAGTCCAGCCATGTGCTGCCTGCGATGATGCGCAAGTTCCATGACGCGCGACACAGCCCCGACAACTCCGTTGAGCTGTGGGGCACAGGAAGTCCCCGCCGTGAGTTTCTGTATGTGGATGATCTCGCCGACGCCTGCCTGTTTCTCATGCAGAACTACGCCGGAGAAGAACACATCAACGTCGGTACAGGCGTGGACGTGAGCATCAGGGAACTCGCGGAACTCGTTCAGGGCTATGTCAATCCCGAGGCCGAGATCGTGTGGGACACCTCGAAGCCCGATGGTTCGCCTCGCAAGTTGCTCGACGTGTCGAAGCTGCACAGCTTGGGATGGCGCCACAAGATGGAACTCGAAGAGGGCATCCAGAGCACCTACGCGTGGTTCTTGGAGCAGTCCCAAGACGAGCTTCGCGGCGTGCTGCGTACCTAGAGACTGGATCTACTGGCATTCGGCGCAGCTGCCGATGAGATCCAGTCGGTGATGGCCAAGCGAGAAGCCGGTGTCCGCTGCGATCTCTTCAAATGCTGCGTCGAGGCGCCCCTCGGTGTCGTTGGAGAGTCTGAAGTCGATGACGATGCCGCAGCCGGAGCACACGAGGTGATGGTGGTGGCCAGTCAGATCCTCGGCGAGTTCGAAACGAGCGTGATCGTCGCTGGTAACCACGCGGTGAACTATGCCTGCGTCCTCCAGTGAGGTGAGATTTCTGTAGGCGGAACTTTGCGCGAGACCCTCGCTCAGAGCCAGGACTTCTGGGAGCGTGAGCGGCCGGTCAGATTGCTCCAGGATTTCGAGCAGCTCAAGTCGACCCGAGGTGAGCCTTTGCCCGGTGCTCTCGAGGCGTGTCTTGACAATGGTGTGCAGTTCGCTCACCTGGGCACTGTAGCAAATAAGAACGAATGAGAATGGTCCCTCACTTGGCCCTGAGAACCATTCTCAGTAGACTTGGCCTATGGACGATACTGCCGTGGCAGCCAGTGAGGTCACCGTTTCCTTTGGCCGCAGGGTGGCTCTGGATGCCGTCTCGTTCACCATCAAGAGAGCTACGAGTACCGCGCTTGTGGGACCGAACGGCTCGGGCAAGACCACACTCATGCGTCTCATAGCCGGACTTCAGTCGGCGTCAGCAGGAGAGATTGACGTGTCTGCCGCGCAGATAGCGTTCGTCTTGCAGCATGCGGGGCGCGGAAACTGGCTACCCATTACCGTGCGCGAGGTCGTTGCCATGGGTAGGTATCCGCACCTTGGCAGATTTCGTAGGCCGACTTCCAATGACACGAGAGCGATAGCGGATGCTGCTGCGCGCGTGGAGGTCACTGATCTCTTTGCGCGGCAGTTTGGCGAGCTGTCAGGTGGTCAGAAGCAGAGGGTGCTGGTTGCCCAGGCCCTTGCCCAGGAGGCGGAGCTCCTTCTGCTGGATGAGCCAATAACCGGGCTGGACCTCGCGAGCCAGGATCGGATCCTGCATGTTCTCGCTGAAGAAACCCACCTCGGACGGACGGTGATCGTGTCAACGCACCACCTGGAGGAGGCGCGGGAGTGTGATGTGGTGTTTCTCATGGCCGGGAGGCTGGTAAAGGCAGGAACTCCAGCGGAGGTGCTTGTACCCGACGTGCTCGAGCAGGCTTATGGAAGTCGTTTGTTGAGGTTGGACAAATACACCACGTTCATGGACGAGCACGGCCACGAACACTGAGCCCAAGTCGAACAAGACCGATCACCGCACATACTGTTCCGGCCGCCACCGAGACATCGCGCTGGAGTGAACGGGCGCCAGCGATGTCGCTTCTCTGTGGCGCCTCCCCGTCTCCGAGTTTGGCGCGTTGCTCAATGTGCGTCCGGTATGAGTTCGTTCCGCCCAGCCTGATACCAAGTGCTGCTGCAAAGGCTGCTTCGATCTGGCCTGCATTGGGCGAGGGGTGCTGGCCGGCATCTCGGGCCACCGTCTGCAGGATGTATGAGGCCTTGTTCGGTCGTACTGCACAGACTGCCGCTACCGCGAGACGCGCCGGAATGTAGTTAGCCAGATCGTCAAGCTTGGCGCTCGCCCAGCCGAAGTTCTCGTAGCGGTCGTTGTGGTAGCCGACCATGGCATCGAGTGTGTTCACGGCGCGGTAGGCAACGACTCCGTGAGTACCGCACAGCGAGGCCCAAAACAGCGGTGCGATCACTGCGTCGACGGTATTTTCGGCCACCGATTCGATGGTCGCTCGTGAGATCTCGGCCTCGTTGAGGTGTGCCGGATCTCGCCCCACGAGCCAGGGGAGGCGGTCGCGCGCAGCCGCCAGGTCACCGTCATCGAGCGAGGTCTGGATTTTTGCCGCCGCCGAATCGAGGCTGTTTCCTCCGATCGCCAGGGCACTCCAGAGTGTGGCTATGTCCAGGACCTGGGCGATCGCAGTTGCGCCAAGTATCCCTATTGAGGCGTAGATTGCGCCGGCATTGCGCTCGTCCCGGTAGATGATCTCTTCCAGCTTTGTCAGCGCTCCGCCAAACCACGCAACCGGATGCCATTTAGTCGGCGGATCACCATAGGCCGCGTCCAGAGCGAGGCCTATGGCGGCACTCAAAGGGGCAGGTCTCACAGTCCCCCTACGGCGTGTGCTCGGTCCAGAGCGAGTGCAAGTCTTGCCAGTCCGGCCGCATCAGGGACGGCTATTCGCACATGGTCAACGAGTCCGAATGAGCCACAATCGCGCACCAGAACCCTCTCGTTGGCCAGGGCGTTTCTCAGCCCAGACGCGTGAGGCACAAGAATGAAGTTTGCATCGCTTGGCAATGCCACAAGACTTTGACTTGCGAGCAGGTCAACGAGTTGTGATCGGAGTAGCCGCAGCTCCGTTGACCAGCTCGCCAGGTCGACGCTCGCCAGGAGGTCCGGCATTGCCGCGCAGACCAGCCCGTTCACAGACCACAGCGGCTGGCGCCGTTCGAGTCGAGCGATAAATTCGCTGTCGGGGGACAGCACATAGCCAGCACGCAGGCCTGGACAGCGCAGGAGTTTTGTGAGCGATCCCACGGCAATGTCGCCGTCTCCTCGGGTCCAGGCCCCCGTCGCCAGGCCGTAGAAGGCCTCGTCCCAGACTCGGGCACGGGCGTCTTTGTCAGCGAGCATGCCTGTTGGATTGTTGGGGTTGGATGCCCAGCGACCTGCTCCCTGGCCGAGCAGGTGGCGCTCATAGAGTGAGAAGTCCGGCTGCAGTACCTGGCCGACCTTGAGTTCGTCTGCGACAAGAGCAATTGCCTCCGCACCCCCGTTCGTGAGCAGGAGCGTGTTACTGGCGACGCCAATAGTGTCCGCCAAGGCGTCAGTCGCGTAGGTCACGTCCGGGTAGTGGGTCAGTGACCCGAGATGCTTGGAGATGATGACTTCGGGGTGCGGTGCGAGGGGGTTGGTCGTGACGCTCAGATCGAGCAGGTTCTCGACACCGATACCGAGTGCTGCAGCTACTCGTGGTGCGTCGTCCCCGTGGGGGCCGGGTGGTGGAATAGTCTGCATCGTCAGTTCATGCTGCC
>CAYUOD010000213.1:0-5247 GCA_964446225.1 uncultured Acidimicrobiales bacterium
CTAGGCGCGCGGCGAAGCAATCCAAGCGTTAGATTGCCTCTATGGCTGATGGATTTGACATCGACGCAATGCTGGAGCGCTTCAAGGCGAGGGCCGAAGCGGTCAAGACCCGTCCGATGCCGCCTATTGAGGGTCCTCCCCGTGAGGACTTCAAGCGGCAGGCACGTACTGATTACCAGGACTACGGGATCATTGGTGACTGCACGGGCGAGATCGTCGATGGTGTGTTGATCTTGCGGCTCGATCTGAAAGGGCCTTAGTCATGGATCTTTTTGAGTGGATCACTGCAGTGAAGAACGAGGTTGTGGCGCTCCCCAACACGATGGCCGAGTTCCGTGTCGGGGTGGAGCAGCTCTCCAAGATCACGAAGCGTCTGGCTACGGCGACCGAGGGCATCGAATTGGTCGAGCAGCACCTGGAAGCGAGTGGCGCGCTTGATGCCGCGAAAGTTCTCAACGAGACGGTCGTCGGCATGGAGCGACAGGTTCTCAGGGTGCAGAAGAACGCGGCCTCGATCCCTGGCTCTCAGGTGGTCGATGGGGCGGTGAGCGATCTGCAACGGGGTGTGTCAGAGATAGCGCGTTGGGTCGCCGGCTCCGCGCCTCCTGAGACGGAGTAAGTCGTCCACGATATTTGTGGCAGCATTGGCGTGACCCGGCGACACGCCATGAACGAGGAGAACCTGTGGGGCTATTCGATAAGGCCAAGGACCTGGCAAAAGACAACTCGGACAAGATCGCGGATACGGCGACCGAGGGTGTCGACAAGGCCACCGATCTCATTGATAACAAGACCGACGGCAAGTACAGCGACAAGCTGGAGCAGGCCGATGAGAAGGCTGAAGATCTTCTTGATGACCTCTCTGACAAGTTGGAAGACTCCTAGCTTCTGGGTTGTTGGCGGGTTCTGAGTTCTCGGGTCTGGTGCTATAGTTTGTGTTCGCATTGCGGACGTAGCTCAGCTGGTAGAGCGCAACCTTGCCAAGGTTGAGGTCGCCGGTTCGAACCCGGTCGTCCGCTCGCAAGTCAGGTGCCGAGGATTCGTCCTCGGCATTTGCATTTTTGGCCTTCTGCCTGCTCCGACAGGCTGGCTCCTGAATATGCCGGCTGACTATGGCGGCTCGAGGGTCACGGTACGGTCTGGGCCGCGGTGGAGGGTCCAGCCCTGGTCGTGCACGAGGTGGTGGTCGCTGGTGCACAGGGGTACAAGTTCGTCGAGGTTGGTGGGTCCTCCGTGTCGCCATTGCCAGATGTGATGGATCTGGCAGAGCTCGAAGGGCGCGTCGCAGTCGTCAATAGCGCAGCCTCGGTAGGTGATCTTCAACGCCTTCTTCTGAGCGGGCGTGGCGAGCCGGGCGCGCCGCCCAAGGTCCAGTACCTCACCGGCGCTGCCCAGGATGGCGGGGATGAGTCCGTGTTCGCAGGCAATGCGCCGCAGCTCGCCCATGGGTATCGACTCGGCTGTGCCGACGAGCTTGCCGCTGGCATTCAGGTCGTTGTAGAGGTCAGCCAGCGCAACGGTGACAACAACATCCACATTCGACGACCTGGCAGTCCCGCTGGGGTTCACAATGACGTGTTCGAGGGCGTCGGCCATGAGTTGGCGGTGACTGCGTGTTTCGGCTTCGCCCTGGTGGAGCTCCTTGAAGGCTTTGAGAACAAGGCTGCGGATGCGTTCACCGGCCAGGGGATCAAATGACGCGTGCAGGTTGACCATTCCTGAGCCGTCGCTGGCTGGTCCGATGCAGAGCTTGCGCTTGGCGCGCTGTTGATCGAAGCGCTCTTCAACGGTCTCATCGACGAGTTCGCGTTCGAGTTCACGCACGTAACGGTTGGTGTCTTTGGCCGAGCGGTTCTGCACGTCGGCAATGAGGCGTTTGATGCGTTCGGTGGGGGCTTTGGTGGTGTCGGCGGCTCGCTGGATGCTCTCGACTTGTTCTGCACTTAGCGATCCAGCCAACAGGGCTTCGCCAAGCGAGGGCGTGTTGGTGACGGCGTCGGCCAGCCCGATCCTGCTGTGGGCAGCGCGCCTTGATGCACCGGTGATCGCCTCAAGCCAGGTGGCGGAGTTGCGAGAACCAGACCGACGAATCACGCCAGTAGCGGAAGCGTCGGCCAGCCAGCGGGCCTGCAATCCACACAGGACGCGTGTCACACGATCAGCAGCGACGAGAACCTGTTCATGATCGCCAGGCGTGGTCCGAGCCTGCTCGCCAAGCTGCATTGCCATGGAATCAAGGAGCCCAGCGAGCTCACATGGCCTGTTGGTTGAGGTTGGCGCCACGGCAGCGGGCATAGATCTCCCCCTCAGGAGAATCGCGGAATGGATTGTCGATACAAAGGGGAAGTTCGTCGACCGAACAGGCGTTCGATACCGCCAATCTACCTGACCCACCCCAGAACACAACCCCCAATCCGAGAAAACCCCAAGGAATCCGAGAAAACCCCACTGAATCCCAGAAAGCCCGAACCCAGCTAGTCCTCGACGCCAGCCTGCGTGTGCTGCTCCAGCACTCTGAGACTCGCAGCCAGTTCCATCAACGCCGCGGTCGACAGCGGCTCGTCCACATAGCGAGCGAGCCCGGCGAGATGAGTGGGGGCAGCACGCCGCAGAGTCGTCTTGCCGGCGGCAGTCAGCACGGCCTGTGTACCGCGACGGTCCTCAGCTACTGCTTCTCGGCTCACGAGACCGGCCTTGGCCATCCGGTCGACGAGCCGTGTGCAGTTGTAGCGGCTGACCAACAGCCGGTCGCTCAGCGCGTTCATTCTGAGGCGGCCCCCGGCATCGCTCAGCTGGAACAGCACGTCGTACCAGTCGAGGCTCATGGCGTGTTCTCGCTGCAGGTCGGCTTCGAGGCGCCCGAGCAGCAGTCGGTGGGTGCGCAGCAGTGCTCGCCATGCGTCCATGGCCTCGTCACTTGGGCGCTTCACGGTTCGTTTCGCCATCCCGACACCGTAGCAGATAGTTGCAATCGCAACGATCTGAAGATATAGTTCTAATTTCAACTACCGGGAGTAGAAATGTCGGAGCAATTGCAAGATCGCAGCGAAGAATGGGACCGCATGCGCGCAACTCACCTGAAACCATCAGACCAGCGCGAGGCATCGTCGGGCCAGGGCGTGCACCATGTTGCGCTGCTCTGTGCAGATGTCGAGACGACGATCGAGTTCTATCAGGATCTGCTCGAGTTCCCGCTCACGGCGCTGTTTGAGAACCGTGACTACAAGGGATCCACCCACCTGTTCTTCGATGTTGGTCACGGCAACGCATTGGCGTTCTTCGACTTCCCGGGGCTGGGTCTCGGCAACTACGCCGAGGTGCTTGGCGGACTGCACCACCTGGCAATCTCAATCGGCCCTGAACGTTGGGAACACCTGAAGAGCAAGCTGGATACAGTCGGCGTTGACTATAAGCAGATCCAAACCTCGCTCTATTTCAATGACCCGGATGGCACCCGCGTCGAGCTGCTCGCTGATCCGCTCGGCGAGATGTACGGCAGCAGTGTCGGTTGAGGAGGACGTGCATATGATGACGAAACCCGAACCCTCGCTCGATATCCGGCCCGCAGCCGAGAGGTTCCACACGAAGATCAGCTGGCTTGATTCGCGGCACAGCTTCAGTTTCGGCAATCACTTTGATCCGAATAACACCGGCCATGGCCTTCTGCTGGTGAGCAACGACGATTGGGTGGCACCCGGCGGCGGCTTTGGCATGCATCCACACAGTGACATGGAAATTGTGACCTGGGTGCTTGAGGGCCAACTCGAGCACAGCGACTCCGAGGGCAATCATGGCGTCATTTATCCGGGGCTGGCTCAGCGCATGAGCGCGGGCACCGGCATTGTGCATTCAGAAATGAACCCCAGCGACCATGAGGTGGTGCATTTCCTGCAGATGTGGGTAACGCCAGACACGCAGGGCCTCACTCCGAGTTATGAGCAGATTGATGTGTCTGACGCACTCGGCACGGGGGAGTGGGTGGCCGTGGCTTCTGGCGCCGATCACCCCACCGGAGCACGCATCCACCAGGCCGATGCAACGTTGTGGGTTGCGAGGCCGCAAGCGGGATCCACCCTGAGCGTGCCAGCTGCGCCTCACGTGCATCTCTTTGTGGCTCGGGGCACCGTGAGTCTTCAGAGCCATGAGCTGCAAACCGGCGACGCTGCACGGCTCACCGATGTTGCCGACGGAACCCTTGAGGTCGAGGTGACCGGCAATGACGTCGAGATATTGGCCTGGGTGACAGCGTGACCGTAAGGCCGTTTGTGTACGAGACGACTCCCGGGCGAGTCGTGTTCGGCGTGGGTGCTCGCCGTCAGATTGCGCACGAGGCTGACGGGCTCGGTTCGAAGCGCATACTTGTCGTTGCGGGCAAGCACGATGAGTCGGCGGTCGAGGAGATATCGGCCCTGTTGGCTGGTCGTGTGTTCGGCCGTTTCTCGGACGTCGCACAGCACGTCCCGATCGAGAAGGCCGATGCCGCCCGGGCGATGGTGAAAGATCTCGAGGTCGACACGGTCATCACCATCGGCGGAGGTTCCGCGGTGGGATTCGGCAAGGCCATTGCCCTCAAGGCTGACGTGATGCAGATCGCCGTGCCCACGACCTACTCGGGCTCTGAGATGACTCCCTTCTGGGGGCTCAGCAAGGACGGCCACAAGCAGACGGGCACCAACCCGAGGGTGAAGCCTGACGTGGTGATCTATGACCCCGAGCTCACGCTGACTCTTCCTCCCGAGATCGCGGGACCGTCCGGCATGAACGCTCTGGCCCATTGTGTCGAGGCGCTTTACGTGCCAGGTGCGAACCCGGTGACGACGGCTATGGCGCTGGAAGGTATCCGAGCTTTGGCGCGAGGACTACCGCTGGTGACACAATCACCCGGCGATCTCGATGCTCGTACCGATGTGCTTTATGGCGCCTATGTGGCCGGCATGGCTCTGGCGAGCGGGGGCACGGCGCTGCACCACAAGACGTGCCATGTGCTGGGCGGACTGTTCGGGCTCAACCACGGCGACATGAACGCCGTCATGCTGGGCCACACAGTCGCCTACAACTCGTCGGCTATGCCCGCGGTGATGCGCAGGCTTGAGGTGGTGCTTGAGACGGACAATGTCCCAGTGGCGTTGTTTGAGCTGGCAGTTGCGATTGGTGCTCCGACAACTCTGGAATCAATTGGCATGCCAGAGGATGGTATCGATACGGCGGTGGATCAGATCCTGGTTGAGGCGGCAGGCAATGTGCGGC
>CAYUOD010000214.1:0-5218 GCA_964446225.1 uncultured Acidimicrobiales bacterium
CATCAGAGTGGACGACGCAAAGCGTGCCGCCGACACCGGCATGACCGCCATCTCGGTATCCAACCACGGGGGCAACAATCTCGACGGAACGCCCGCCAGCATCCGGGCGCTGCCGGCGATCGCTGCGGCGGTCGGTGAAGAGATCGAAGTGATTCTGGACGGTGGCATCCGCAGAGGCAGCGACGTCGTTAAGGCCGTGGCTCTCGGTGCACGCGCGGTGATGATCGGACGGGCCGGGCTCTGGGGTCTGGCTGCCAACGGGCAGGCCGGTGTCGAGAACGTGCTTGACCTGCTGCGCAGCGAAATCGACTCGGCACTCCTCGGACTCGGCCGAGCAGACATCTCAGAACTCTCGCGCTCTGATCTGGTTATCCGCCCCGGCTTCGCGCTGGCGCTCGGAACCGAAGAAGCCTAGAGCCCGACTACTCGGGCACGCCGCACTGCGCAACGTAGGGTTCGATCCAGGTACGGGAGAACGTGATGCTGCTCTTCGAATCACCGTAGATCGTCACGTACTTCTGGTTTCCGCACACCCCGCCCACACGCTGATCCCATGCCGCCGGGAGACCGCCGTTGACGTTGTAGTACTCAGTGACGAGACAATCTGATACGGACTTGGTTGGATAGATCTGCGCCGTAGCAACACCGTTGGTGAAGTCGGCGGGATAGTTGAGTGCCGCGACACCCTGCGCCGCACCAGGACACTGAATCTCGATCCTCGTGTCAATGTCCTCACCCGCCGGAGCATCAACTTCGATAGTCACCTCAAGTTCGCTCGGACCATGGAGAGAGGGATCAAAAAAATCCATGATGAACGACAGGCCTATGTCCTGCTGGTCTGTCACCTCGACTGTGGTCGTCGGCGTCCATGTCCACTGGTAGATCTGACCCATATAGTCGTACGGGCTCACTGTCACGTCGCAGGTCTCGCCGATTTGCCGATCAGCAAGAACGAAACTCGTGTCGCTCGTCGAGAAAACCTCGTTCGCTGTGGTGAACGTGCCGCCCTGCCTATCGATCGTGCAGCGCCACGCGAGCCGGAAATCACGGCTGGTGTCGACCGGATCGCCGGTGTAGGTGACATCGACATAGATGTCTGCGGTGGGAGTCCGGAGATCCTCGGAGGTAAACGTGATGAAGTTGTCACCAGCGTGGAGGACAATCTCGCGACTCACACCTGCGACGGGCGTCGAGTCGCTGTCGGTATCCGTGAACACCTTGAAGTTCCATGGCGTCGGGAAGATCGACTCGGTCACCTTGCAGACCGTGCCTGCTGGAAACGGCGCACCTGGAGGCACTGCAATGTTATAGAGCGGGTCCTCCCACGAGTTGTAGTAGACCCAATAGCTATCCGTGCCGTCCGGCCGCACGCATTCCACCGAGAGACCCGAAAAGAACTCTGCGGCGGAATGGTTCAGGAACAGGCTCGACGCAGCCTGTGGAGTGCTGTGGTCTCCCACGGAGCTGCCATCAGCCACATTGCTACTTGCACCCGTACTGTCGTATGAGACCAGCGCAGTATCTACAACGGAGATCCCTACAACCGCAGCTAGCGCCAATCCCGCGATAGCCAAGATGCCAAACGCACCCCTCGACAACCAATTCACCAGTAATCAACTCCACCATCGTCTCGCGATGCGAGTGCTTGCGGTCACCCTAACACAGAGAGTGACGATGAATCATATTCCCGTCACACCCAGACCTGGAGTCGAGACAGATGGGCCGTGGTCTTGTGGTGGTAAGTATCCAGTCACTATGTTGGTGCCACACGGTGAAAGCGCGGTGCAACAGTGACCAATCTGGCTCAGAAGACGGCGCTAGTCACAGGCGCCGCGAACCCGACAGGCATCGGTCACGGAATCGCCGCCAAACTGGCGGCTACGGGGACCAACGTAGTCATGACCGACATTGCCAGCGCTGGCCTGAAGGCCGCTGCAGAAGATCTGAGCGATGAGTACGGAGTAGATGTTGTTGCCGCGCAACTGGACGTCACCGACACGGCTTCGATAGCTCAGGCGATGGCCCTGGTCGAGCAGCGATTCGGCGCGCTGGACGCGCTGTTCAACAATGCGGCTGCGGTCTTCGGAGCGCCAACACCTATCCACGAATACGACGAGGCGGACTGGAACCGCACCCTTGACGTGACGCTGAACGGGACAATCCGAGTTAGCCAGGCAGCCGTACCGCTGATGGCTGGAAGACAAAGCGCCATAGTGAACGTTTCCTCTCGGGCCGGTAAGAGGCCAGCCGAATTGAACGGTGCCTACTCGGTTGCCAAAGCGGGGATCATCATGGCCACCAAGGTCATGGCAGTAGAACTCGCTCCCCTCGGCATTCGCGTGAATGCAATCTGTCCCGGACTCATCAACACTGACCTGCAGGTCCTCAACGTCGCCCTCAAGGCCTACGTCATGGGAGTCAACGAGGAAGAGGCGCGACAACAACTCATCGACAGCGTGCCGCTCGCCAGGATGGGAACTGTCGCTGAAGTAGCAGACCTCTGCGCCTATCTGGTTTCTGAGCAGTCGTCGTATCTCACCGGCCAGGCAATCAACATCGGGGGCGGACTCCTCACCGAGCTCTAGCCATCATCAGGGAGACATATGGAAACAACGTTTGCGACTGGCGGCGAAGCTGCCGCACGCGCACTGATGGCCCAGGGAGTGGACACGATCTTCACCCTCAGCGGCGGGCACCTCAACCCAATCTACGTGCACCTGGAGCACAGCGATGTTCGACTGTTTGATACCCGCCACGAGCAGGCAGCTGTTTGGATGGCTGACGCGTACGGCCGATTCACCCGCAAACCCGGCGTGGCCATGGTGACCGCAGGGCCCGGCTTCACAAATGCTCTGACTCCCATCGCGAGTGCGGCCATGGCGGGAACCCCACTCGTGCTTATTGCCGGATCCGTGGGCATCAACATGGCCGAAAAGCTCGATCTGCAAGACATGCGTCAAGCGCCGGTGATCGAGCCGATGGTCAAGAAGTCATTGGTATGCCAGCTCCCCTCACGTGTACCTGAATTCATCGACATTGCCTTCCGGGAGGCAGCCAGCGGACGCCCCGGACCCGTCTACCTGGAGCTCCCCGTTGACGTGCTGACTGGCGCGCCCGACCGGGCCTGCGAACTCAAGGTCAGCCCGACCGATGCACGACCCGTCGATATCAACAAAGTTGCTGAACTCCATGAGCTCTTGAAAGCCGCTGAACGACCAATGATCATCGCTGGCAGCGGAGCCTGGTACTCCGACGCCGGCGACGAACTTGCACAGCTCATCGAGAGCGCTGGTCTACCGATATTCACCTCGGCGAATGGGCGCGGAGTTGTCTCCGATGAACACCCCAACTGCTTTGGAGGCAGCATCGGAATCCGCCCTGGCGCGGCGGCCTACAGCGGCTTCGTCACCGACCTCGTTGTGCTTCTGGGCAGCCGTCTGAACCTCTTCACGCTGTTCGGGAGCGTATTCAACCCCGATGCCAAGATGGTGCAAGTGGATATCCGGGCTGAGGAGATCGGACGCAACCGGGTCATTGATGTGCCAGTCGTGAGCGACGTGAAAGCCTTTGTCTCTGAGCTCAACCGCGTCATCGAAGCGGAGGGAACCGGCCAAGAGCTGACGGCCCGCTACTCGCCCTGGATCGAAACTCTGCGCGAGGAAGACGCCAAAGGCCGAGCCCAGGCCGAGCCACAATGGACCAGCCCGCACACACCTATCCATCCAATGCGGTTGGCCCACGAGATCGACCAGTTCCTCGATCGCGACGACGACATGCTCGTCACTGACGGCGGAGACACCACTACCTGGGCGGGCATGACCCGCACAATACGTAGAGCCGGCCACTACCTCGACTACGGACTTTTCGGGAGCCTCGGCGGCGGGGTGCCGTACGCAAACGCCGCGAAATTCATGTACCCGGACCGTCGGGTAGTGCTGATCACAGGCGATGGCTCTCTTGGCTTCAACTTCATGGAACTCGAGCGGGCCATCACCAAGGGACTGCCAATTGTCGTTGTTGTTTCCAACGACCTTGGCTGGGGCATGATCCGTCACAGCCAGGAGGTCAAGCTCGGCCGGGCGATCGATCCCGTGGTTGAACTCGGCACGATCCACTACGAACGTTTCGTGGAGGCCATGGGGGGACTCGGCATTCTGGTGGAGAAACCCGACGAGATCCGTCCTGCCCTCGAGACAGCATTCGACTCAGGCAGAACCTGTCTTATCAATGTGATGACCGACCCCACAACGGTGAGCCCGGGAAGCATCGCGCTCGCGAACGTAGGTGCCTACCAGTAGCTCAGCGACACAGATCACTCGCCCTTCATTGTGGCGATCATGATCTGCTCGAAACCAGCAGGATCACTACGACTCAGTTCGTAGGCGACGCGAGACTCCTCGGACGGCAGAAGCAGCCGCTCGCGCGCGAGAGCTGCAGCGAAGATCTCTTCGGCGATCACCGAGGGCTCAGCAATGTTTCCGGTCCCGACGCGACCCGTTGTGCCCATCAGATCCTTGATGCCAGTGCGCACAAGGAACGGGCACACCATCGTCACGGAAACCTCACTGTCGACAAGCTCGGACCGCAACGACTCGAAGAACCCATGGAGCGCGTGTTTGCTTGCCGAGTAGCCGGTACGCAACACCAATGGAGCAAATCCCGCGATGCTCGAAATCACAACAATGCGCCCGGCCCGCTCGATAAGTGAAGGCAGTGCCGCATCTGTGCAGTACACCGAACCCCAAAAATTGATATCCATGACCCGCTGAAGCACCTCGACGTCGGTATCGACGAACTTGCTGATGTGGGTAACGCCGGCATTGTTGACGAGCACGTCGACGCCACCCCAGTCACTCTGCACCTGCTCGATGGCGGTCCGGCAGCTCTCAGGGTTCGTCACATCCACTGCAAGTGCCATGGCGTCGCGAAGCTGGGCTGCGACGCTCCGCGCCGCCTCAATGTCGATGTCGAGTAGGGCAACCCTGGCGCCGCCGCGGGCGAAGCGTTTGGCTGTCGCCGCACCAATCCCTCCCGCAGCGCCGGTAACCACAACGGACAGTCCCGTGAACTCGTTTTCACTCATGGGCATCATCCTTCCACTCCGGCTAGCGTCTCGCTCCATGGCTGAACGACTGCTTGTAATCGGAGGGGATGCTGCCGGAATGGCGGCTGCATCCCAGGCTCGACGGTTGCGGCCAGACCTGGAGATCATCGCCCT
>CAYUOD010000215.1:0-5218 GCA_964446225.1 uncultured Acidimicrobiales bacterium
TTCCGGAAGGCACTCAAAAGCGACCGCATGTACTCGGCCGGGCTGGAGACCATCAACGAGATTCTCAGCGAGCCCGTGTTCAAGATCCTCGTGGCCCACCCGGAAATAGACGGGCGCGATCTCTATGACAACGTGAATGCTCTGATCGGGCATCGCGCCGAACCGACACACTCGGGCCTGGGCTTCGTCGAAATCGCTAAGTTGGGCGTGAACAAGTCGGCCGCCCTTGCGCGCATCTGTGATGACCGGGGCATTGACGCAGCTGAGGTCATCGCGTTCGGGGACATGCCGAACGACCTTCCGATGCTGAACTGGGCCGGATTCGGCGTCGCCATGGATAACGCCGACAGCGAACTGAAGCAGGTAAGCGACTTCGTCACCTTGTCCAACGTCGACCACGGCGTGGCCGTCGTGCTGGAAACGATCATCGCTCTCGTGTCACAGGACGACTGACAATAGACGCCTGAGGCCTACAACGAGCCTCGGAGTAGCCCTTGCAGATCAGCATCGAACTCGACAATGCGTCCTGCCCCGTACTGGTACGCAGCAGCAGCGACACCGACGCCAATAGCAATTCCGAAGCAGGCCGCGACGCCAAATCCAATCCCGATGCAGATGCCGACGAGTTACTCCACAGACACGAGTGGATGGCCGCACTTGCCGGAACCCCAGCCGCGGGGCCCTCGCAGCTCGCAGACCATTCACTCACAAGGCCGTTCGTCACGGGACGACCCATTGATCAGCTCGCAGTCCACGAGACAGAAAAAGCGCTGATCCGCCTCGTAGAGTTCGTCGCACAAATGGCCGAGCGAGGATGCACCCACGGCAGCCTCGATGCCGACAAGGTCATCGCAACGAACGCGGGCGTACATGTGCTCGACGCGGGCAGCTGCAGGATCCACGACACAGCCGAAGCCCAGGCTGCCGACGTCGCTGCGCTCGGCCGGTTGATCGACGAACTCAGCCCGGCCGACTCGCGCATCCGCGCGACATGGCTCGACCTTTCCGCTCACGACTCTCCGTCGGCTGCGGCTCTGGCACAACGAATTGGCGGCCCAGCGATAGCGCGGCCTACAACACAACCCGCACGCTGGCCGCGCCAAGTGGCAATGGCCTCCGTGCTGGCCGTGGCCGTCGTTGCCCTCGCAATCGCGTCACGCTCCACAGGAGGCTCAAGTGAGTCTCCGGGTGAACAAGTAGTAGCCGACGCGCTCAGCGCTACCGACAATCCCGCCGCCACCGACAACCCCGCCACCGAGAACCCCGCCACCACCACGTCGACCACAACTCAGCCTGCTCCGGCGCAGGCGCTGTGGACCGAGGAACCCTGCGATCTCGCGAACTGTGCGGACACACTGAGCTGGGCCGACGGGGTGCTGACCGTCGACGGTGTGCAGTACGCCCTCGGCAAGCCTGGCGACGAGGTCTTCTTCGGCCGCTGGTACTGCGCTACCGAGCCGACCCCGGCGGTCTTCACCTCAGCAGGATCGCTCTACCTGTTCACCGACCTGAAACTGCCAGCGGTCCAGACGGTCGTTGGCCCGGTCGCAAGCATGGCAGTCGAGGCCGACGTCGAGTGCGACTCGCTTCTCGCCACCTCAGCAGCTGGCACCACCACCCGGTTCCCGGCGCTTACCGAGCCAATCCAACCGTGAGGCGTTACCTCATCGCTCTGAGAGCGATGAGGTAACGCCTCACGCTGTTGAGAAGGCAAAATCCTCCAAGCGAAATGCCTCAAGCGAACCATCTCGGACGAACTACTGCAGGCGAACAGCGACCTCGTTCGCAAGCAGCCGGCCCTGCTGCGTGAGGCGGGCACGCCCAGCGGAGATGTCCACAAGATGCGCCACCTCCTCAGGAATCACTGAGGCGTCCACGCCCTCGCGCGTTCTCAGCGCCAACTGCAGCCCCTCGATGCGCCTCGTCGCGTCATCCAGATCCTCAGATCCAGCCTCAGGTGAAGCACCAGCTTCAACCACTTTGATGTACCGCTCAGGTGTCCACAGATTCCACCAGCGCCGGCCATCCTCATGCGAATGCGCCGCACAACCGAAGCCCCGGTAGTTGGCCTGTGCCCAGTAGAGCCGATTGTGTTGCGACTCGAATCCGGGTCGAGACCAATTGGAGACCTCGTAGTTTGCCAGCCCGGCAGCGCTCAGCATCTCATCGGCCAAGATGTACTTGTCGGCCTGATCGTCGTCATCGGGGTGACGAGCGGGGTCGTCCGCGAGCGGAGTACCGGGTTCGACGGTGAGTGCATAGGCACTGATGTGATCCGGGCTCAGTTCAAGCGCTCGGCTGAGCGTGGTCTCCCACTGCTCAATCGACTCGCCAGCGGCGCCGTAAATGAGATCCAAGTTGAGTGCGGAAATGTCTGAGTCGCGCACCAGCTGAGTGGCCCGGACGACCTCGTCCGGGTCATGCTCGCGACCAAGTGAAGCCAGCGTCGCAGGATCCAGCGACTGAGCGCCCATCGAGATGCGGTTCACCCGGCCGTTCTGATAGTCCTCGATAAGAGTCTCAGTAACCTGCTCGGGATTGCATTCGACCGAGAACTCATAGCCAGCCGCCAGGCGCAACGGCTCACAGGCAGCCATCAGATCTGACGAAGAAACAAGCGATGGCGAACCGCCGCCGATGAACACGCTCTGGGCCTCCGGAATCGAGTCAGCCGCGGAAGCAATCTCACGCGTCAGCGCGCTCAGATAGTCGTCAATGAGGCCCGCTCGATCGGACCAGGTCGCGAACGCGCAATAATCACACTTGCGCGAGCAGAACGGTACGTGAATGTAGACCCCGAAACCGGGAACCATGGGCTATACGCCGAGCCGAAGGCCTAGCTCTGTGAGGCGGGAACTCGCCGTCTCGATACCGGTGTCCAAGATGCAGGCAATCGCACGAAGATCATCGCGGCGAATGGTCAGCATGCGGCCGTTGAAGTCCTGGCGTTGCATCTGAATCATGCTCAGATAGCGACCAAGCATCGCTGACTCGGGCCCGCTGAGCGTCTCAAGGCGGGTGAGATCAATGGTGACAGCGACTTCGTCACGCAGGTCGATGACCTCGGCGTCGCCCTCATCTTCGCCTCGTGGCAGAAGTTGTGCCACGGGCACATTGTAGAAACACGCAAGGCGGTGAAGACGGGGCACAGAAATTGCCCGCTCGCCGCGCTCGTAGGCACCCAGTACGGAGGCCTTAAACTCGTGATCGGATTCAGCCTCTACGTCCTGCAAGGACATCCGCTTCTGGCGACGAATCGCCCGCAGACGGTCGCCAACACGCTTGCCGTAGAGGGACTGGTGCTCCATTTCAGCCTGTGTCATGTCGTTTCCAAACCTACCTACACATCACGGACCGTGAAGCCACGCCCCGACTCATTGCGTACTCTAGCACTCACTGTGCGTGAGAGTCGAACCTTCTCTGAACAAGTTTCACGCCCGCAACAATAGCCGCTGTTTCCGCACGCAAAACAGTCGCCCCCAGGCCGACCTGCGCGAAGCCCTGATCAAGTTCGTGGGAGTCCCATCCCCCCTCAGGACCAATGAGCAGGGTCGAAAGCTGTGCTCCGGGCGCGGCACCACCCAACGTTGCGATGCCCACCTGCGCACCCGGGACAAAGTCACCGAGTGTCGCGACGCCTCCGACCGACGGAACGAAACACTGCCGACTCTGCATTGCCGCCGACCTGGCCACGCTTTGCAGTCTTATGATTTGCTTCTGTACTTTTGCCTTATCCCACCTCACCACGCAGCGCGAGGTATGCAACAACATGATGTGATCGATTCCCAGCTCCGCCAGTTTCTGCACTGTCCACTCGGGCCGCGTGCCTTTCACTAGCGCAAAAGCGACCGTAAGCGCAGGGGCGGGACGCGCAACCGAATGCACTTCGCTCGTCACTATTGGAGTCTGCGAGAAGGTCCCGCTACGCCAGTTTCCCCTCGCATCACTCAAGGTCAGCGGATCTGTATCACGCAGCCTCAGTACCCGCGAGAGGTGATGGAAATCGTCGTCGGTGAGTTCGGGCTGGGCCAGATCCTCGACGAACACGTGGGGTCCTGGCTGGTCCCAAAGGACCGGCCCGCCCGTCACTGGAAGGCTGACTTAAAGCGGGACAGCAGTCCCTCGCTCGGTGGCGCTACCTGCTCGGACCGTGACTCTGCGAACTTGCGCAGGATTTCATCCTGCTCATCGCTCAGATCGGTCGGCGTCACGACGACGACCCGGATCAACAAGTCGCCGCGTCCTCTGCCCTGCAGACGGTGGGCGCCAAGGCCCCGAAGCCGTATGACATGGTCAGTCTGGGTGCCAGCGGCGATCTCGATGTCCTCGGTATCGTCCAGCGTTTCGAGTTCGAGAGTTGCGCCAAGCGCTGCCTGCGCGAACGTGATCTCCATCTCGTGCACAAGGTCATCGCCCCGGCGCACGAAGCGCTCGTGGGGCCGCACCCGGATGTGCACGTACAGATCGCCATTCGCCGCGCCGCGGGGTCCGGCGGCGCCCCGACCCGTGAGTCGAAGCGTCGAACCGTCGTCTACCCCAGCGGGAACTTTCACCTGATAGGAGACATCTGTCTGCACGGTGCCCTGACCACGACACGTCGTGCAGGGATCGGCAATGACTTCGCCAGCGCCTCCGCAGACGTCGCACACGGCGCTGGTGACCATCTGACCCAGAATCGACTGGCGCACTCGGCGTACCTGTCCGGCGCCGCCGCACTGCCGGCATTTCTCGGCATGTGAACCAGCACTGGCCCCACTTCCAGCGCAGGTATCGCACTGGGCCGCTGCCCGCAACTCGATTTCGGTATCGACGCCGAAAACTGCCCCATCCAGATCGATATCAAGCACGGCCTCAAGATCGGCCCCCTGCCGGGGTCCTCTTCGCCCCTGAGATCCAAAGGGACTGGAGTTGCCGAAGAACGCGTCAAAAATGTCGCCCACGCCACCAAAGCCGGCGGCCTGAGGCCCGTCCGCACCGTAGCGATCGAAGCTGGCCCGCTGATCAGGATTACTCAGAATCTCATAGGCATGGCTGACACTCTTGAACTGGGCTTCCGCCGCGGTGTCTCCGGGATTCGCGTCAGGATGAAGTTCGCGAGCAAGACGGCGGTACGCCTTCTTGATCTCTTCGGGAGTTGCAGTTCTGGAAACGCCCAGAATCTCGTAATAGTCAGTGGCCACGATGCGGTCTTTGGCTCCATCGGCTCTAAGGGGCTTAT
>CAYUOD010000216.1:0-5214 GCA_964446225.1 uncultured Acidimicrobiales bacterium
GCCAACGATGGCTCGGGGTCCGGGGAAGGGTCTGTCCGATTTTCTGTGTAAGTGGAGTTGACC
Source organism: uncultured Acidimicrobiales bacterium (assembly GCA_964446225.1). Taxonomy (GTDB): domain Bacteria; phylum Actinomycetota; class Acidimicrobiia; order Acidimicrobiales; family Poriferisodalaceae; genus CAYUOD01. Next base: position 64 of record CAYUOD010000216.1, read on the forward strand.
CGCTGACGTGGACACCCGATTCTTGAGTCATTGACTCTTGAGGAAGGAGGCCTTTGTGGGTCGTCCATCAAAGTATCCAGAGGAGTTCCGTCGTGAGGCGGTTGAGCTTGTGCGTTCTTCTGGTCGTTCTCGGGCTGCGGTTGCGCGGTCGTTGGGAGTGCATGTTGGTTCGTTAACGACTTGGGTTAACGCGGCAGCGGCTGAGCATGCTGTTACGGCTGATCCAGCGGCGTTGTCGAGCGAGGAGCGGGCCGAGCTGACACGGTTACGCAAGGAGAACGCGGAGCTGCGTCAGGATCGAGATATTCTGCGTAAGGCTGCAGCGTATTTCGCGAAGGAGACGATCCGGTGAGCGGTTACCAGTTCGTCCAGGACCATCAAGCCGCTTATCCGATTAGTCGCTTGTGTACCCATATAGGGGTCTCACGGTCAGGGTTCTATGCGTGGCGCGATCGGCCTTTGGCTGATCGTTTCGTGGATGATGCGTGGCTCGCTAACCGGATTTTCGATATTCATATGGCATCACGGCGCACTTATGGCACACCGAGGGTGTTCGGGCAGCTCCGGAACCAGGGTGTGCGCTGCGGACGCAAGCGCGTTACCCGACTCATGGCTGAGAACGGCTGGGTGGGAGCCCACTCACGACGCCGCTGGCGTCGCGGGCGACCAAACACAGCACCAGCACCGGACCTGTTGAACCGTGACTTCACTGCCCCAGAGTCGAATGAGCGTTGGGTTGCTGACATCAGCGAGTTTGGGTGTGTTGACGGCAAACTGTATCTGGCGGGCATCCTCGATCTCCATGACCGCAGCATCGTGGGCTGGTCGATGGGAGAACGCCAAACCACCGACCTGGTGGTCAACGCCTTGGTGATGGCTGTGACCCGACGGGAACCAGATCAGGTTGTTCACCACTCAGACAGGGGAAGTCAATACACCTCGCTCGAGTTTGTGAATCGGCTACACGCCTGGCAACTCCAGAGCTCTTATGGGTCGACTGGAGATTGCTATGACAATGCTGCGATGGAGTCCACTTGGGCGACCCTCAAACGCGAGGTCCGCCACATTTGGGGGCCGTGGCAGACCATGACGAGAAGCCAGCTACGAACAGTTCTGTTCGACTACATCGAAACGTTCTTCAACAACAACCGGCACCAAGCCGGCCTCGGCCACAGAACCCCAGCCGAGGTTTACAACGCGTCAAAAGCCGCGTAAACATAGAAACCCGGTGTCCGTCAAAGCGGGTCAACTCCAATGAGCGCAATACCACACATCACACCTGCGACAGCTATGACTGTACCAATGTTGGCTGGGGCGAGGTAAAGGTAGTCCAGGCTCCCTGGCCCGGTGGCCGAACTCTCATCCAGAGAGCCGACCAGCCACCACGTGGTAGCAGCTACGAGTCCAATAGACGCGAGCACGAATCCTGCTGCGCGCAGCTTCATCGCACTATCTACCGGTTACGGCCGCTTACAATCAGGACTCGCCTCGGCTAGTTCCACATACTTTTCAACACCGGGGAGCTGTTCGAAGTCCACGGGCACAGCCTCGGTGGCAGCTCTTTGTTGGTTGACGTGGGTTGCGAGTGCGTCAGCGAAAGGCTGGGCTTCAGTGGGCAACGTCCCCTCAGCCAACACGGTCAGGGCCTGTGAATTCATGAGACTCTGGGCGACGGCATTTGGACCGCGTTCGGCACCTGGGGGAAGCTCAATGTCGACGTCCAATGCGTCAGCGAGCTGGTATCGTGCGAGTTCCCACCGAGTCCAACAGAGAGCACCCATGGGTGTGCTCGGGTCGTTGGGATTGCTTGATAGCTCTGTAGCTGTATCAACTTGCTCCGGCGGAGTTTTAACGTTTTCGGTGCCTAGACTGTTGCTGGCGAGAACGCTGGTTGAGGTAGCTGACAGCGCAACTGCCTCGGTTTCTGCACCAGCTGACACCTGCTCGGTGCCGTCGCTGCTGCTGCCACAGGCGGCAGCGACAAGCATCATTACTACGGGTATTCCAAGGTGCTTACGCATCAGTGATTCTCCATATCCACCAGTTACTGAAGTCGTTGCATGTCGGGTCAATTAGGTTGACGCCGTTCGTATAGCTGACAGGCACTTTCCAACATTCGTTCGGCTTGTTTCTACTACGGATCGAGTACTGATCCTGGTTGAGAGCACCCTGAATCTTGAACTCCATCGACGAATATCCAGCAAGCGCGTACTGATACACCACATTGCTCACGCGGATGTACTTGTTGCCCGCGGAATGGGTCTGGATCCTGAAGTAGCCCGGCGTCGATCCTGGCCAGATTGTCCAGCGCTGGTTCGCTACCCCGACACATGACCATTGTTGGATTGGTGTGCCGTTTGCCGACGATGGGCCCTCAAGGTCTACACACTTCCCAGTCGCTTTACTCTTGATATTCACGCCCTGAGGATTGGGGTTGGTGACGACCCAGGGCAGGCTTACCGCCGCGAAATAGCTATTGCGGACTATGCGGCAATCGCCACTGAATAGCCTGTTGTTGCAGTGCGCCTCCATGATCCAGTAGAACGAGGAGTCACAGTCTGAGTCTGAAACTGTCCCAGAGAATGAGGCTTTACGGAGGTCGTAGCAGTAGTCGTGGGCTTTGCAGGGCACCTGGAAATCCCAGGCCCAACCAGTGTCGGGGGAGTTCGAACAACCGCCATCTTGGCGGATTATGATCTTGCCGTAGTCGTTAGCGACATTGGTTTCGAAGCCCCATACAGGTGTGTAGTTGTTTGCGGCCTTGAACATGCCCATGACGGGGCAGTAGGCGCCGTCACTTGGTGAGGTGTTGAGGTAGAACCACGAGTCGCGGTCGCTGAAGTATCCAGCACAGTTGAGGGTGGTGTAGGTAGGGTCGAAGGTGAATGGTCCAGTGCGGCCACGAGCATCAACGATCTGAGTCAGTGTGCTGCCGCTGGCCTCGTACCAGGTATCAACTGGCTCGCCAGCTGCATCAACAGCCCAGGGTTCGTAAACACCGATGGTTTGGGAAACGTTCCCGTCGTTCATGATGGTTAGCGACGCGGAACCGTCCTCGTAGACCTCAGCTACCACCGAGGAGTCGATAGCGCCCTTGCAAGCAGAATTGTGTTCAAAGGCGATTCGGCGACGCCGGGCGTTCGTGAATGTGCCAACTATCTGTAGCTGGTCTTGGCTAGAGATCTGCCGAAACTCAAGGTCTAGCGAGCGATCGCTGTTCACGCTGACGGACAGCGACGGAGCTTCGACTGTCACGGGATCTGAAACTGGCAGCAGCCGCTCTTTGACTGCGTCGCTTTGGGCAGGCGAGGTGGCCGCGAGCGCAGAGACTTCAAGGATTGCGAAATCAGCCCCAACACCAGAGCATTGTCCTCCTGCTGGCGTAGCCTCGGGGAACAGTTCCGCGACCTGAGAGCTACCGCGCTCAGGTTCTGATGCGGGCGCAGTAGTCGGCGTTGGCGCGTTCGCCTCTTGCGCGACCGCCACCGTTGAGCTTGGTACAAATATTGCCAGCGTCATTATCGCCAGCATGAGGCCACGTAACATTGATGCCCCTGAGATCCACACTTAGATTTCGACGCTCGCCCCAGCGCACTACAGTGACGGTAGCACACATGTCGCTAGTTCGGGTAGGAGGAGCAAGTGGAGGGGCATGAGGAACATCGCTACGAGAAGTCCCGGTAGTCGACGTACTGTGGTGTCACGACACTGTTCCCCCACTACACATGACGAAAATGGCCGTGCAAATCAAGAGGGGGCAGCAATAGCAACGCTGCAGAAACGGCAACGAGATGGTGAACGTCCTGGTCAGGCGAGTGCTCAGGCAGTGCCCGCATGCTGCGTGAGGCTCGGAACAGACAGATAAGCCAACCTTCTGAGCTGGGCCTTTGTCGCCTGACTGCCGTTTCTGCTCGTTTACTACCGCTACCCCGACTCATAGTCGGATGGCCGCTCTGCGGGCTACCTGGTCTGCGGATGCAGCTTCCGTCACGAAGGGCCAACTGGAACAACACGATCGGGCGGTCTTGCTCAAGCGCCTGGGCCGCTAGCCAACCCTCAGCACTGCGCAGATCCTCATCCTTCGCCAACCGAAAACCAAGGTGCTCTCGCACCCGGGCGGCGTGGGCGGTTCTCGTTTGCGCCCGACGTCCATAGCGCATCAAACCAGGCGCTTCGACATCGATCTGGCGGGCAGCGAAACGAACCGCCACACCGGGCGCCGATCTCAGATCGTCAGGACAAAAACCAAGCATCCGCAGACCGCACAACTGCAGCGCCCAGCCCAACCTGTTTCCGTCGCCTCGTTGAGCCTGAACAATGTCCAGATCGTCGCCGTTCAGCGTGAAGTACTGATCCAACGTGTAGTCATCAAGTTCACGCGGGAAACCAGCAAGCTCACCCCTCTGGGCATCAGACAAGAAACGAACCGGCACACAGCCGAATCTAGAACAAGCACACCGCCGCCGCTCGATGACCCCTAAACGTAGTTTTCTAGTCCGCTAATGCTGGGACCCGGTGTCAGTGAATTGCTCCGGGTTGTGTGACTGATAGAGACTTGATGAGCCCACCTCTACTGGGTACTCGGTGACGTCAGTGTTGGATTCTCGCGGGCGCGGACCCGGTTGAGGGTGCGGTAGACAGTGGGCCGTGAGATTGAGAACAGCTCGGCGAGATCGGTGATGCTGTACTCCCCCGTGCCGTGCATTCGGGCGAGCTCACGCTGCTGCTTGACGGAGAGTTTGGGTTGGCGACCTTTGAGTTTGCCCTTGGCTCGGGCGATCGCCATGCCCTCGCGGGTGCGCATACGGAGCAGGTCGACTTCGAACTCGGCGAACGTGGCCAGGATGTTGAAAAACAGCTTTCCCATCGGATCATTCGGGTCATGTACCTGTCCCCCGAGCGACAACGCCACACCCTGATCAGCGAGCTGGTCACCAATGCTGCGAGCATCGGGCACCGAACGAGCCAGACGATCCAACTTGGGCACCACCAACGTGTCGCCTCGACGAACCGCTGCGAGAGCCTGATCCAATCCGGGACGGTCGCGCTTGGTGCCAGTGAGGCCATGATCAAGATAGATCCGCTCCCCCGCCACCCCTAGATCCAGCAGCTGCTGGCGTTGCGCGGTGAGATCCTGCTCATCAGTTGAAC
>CAYUOD010000217.1:0-5206 GCA_964446225.1 uncultured Acidimicrobiales bacterium
CCAACCTGCGATGATGCCGAGCGGCACCAGCCATGCACCGAATCGATGCAGGAAAACGCTCATGGCCCTGTCCTCGCTAGTAGCCAACAGCGGCGGCGGCTTCGGATCTCGGATCGGCGGCGCCGGCGAGCGTGCCGTTCTGGAGATCGATGAGATGAGCGTGGCCGGTCCGAGAGCTGAAAGCGTCGAGAGAACGAGTCGTGTGCCCAAGCTCGACGAGTCCATTGGCCCACGCACGGGGGGCATGTGCCTCGATGCTGACCTGTAGCTCCCCGGGGGTCGTCCAGGCGTTAAATCCGGTCGCGGCTGCGGGGGTGAGGATCCAACGCGCCGCAGTGATGATTTCGCCCGCTTCTGACTCTGAAAGCAGGAGTCGGGCGAGGAGTTGGAGCAGGATCTGCGGCTGGCTGTCCCCACCCATTGTGCCCAGCACACTTCGGAGTTCATTGCTGGTGGTGGTCACGAGCGCGGGCGCGAGCGTATGGGGAGGACGACGTCTTGGTCCATACTCGGCTGGATGGCCCGCCTCAAGACTGAAGCCGATGCCGCGATTCTGCAGAAATATACCTGTGTTCGGTTCGACGATATGTGCGCCCCAGCCTGACGCGTTGGATTGAATGAGCGATACGCCCATGCCGCTGCCGTCCACGGCACAGAGGTACATCGTGCCGCCGGCGGCCATGTTGCCCGGTTGATTGGCTGCTCTTTGCGGATCTATCCCCGAGCGCAGTCTGCCTATTCGGTCAGCTGCCAGCAGGCTTTGACCGTCCGCGAACTCGTGCAGTACTTCGTTGCGGTCTCTGCCAGCCGCCAGGGCGCTCTCAATGAGCAGATGCGCCCACTGGGCGTCGTCTGGGTCGTCGGGAATGGCAAGTCCATCGGCGATGGCTGCCCCAGCAAGCGTCAGGTAGCCCTGGGAATTCGGGGGAACCGTCCAGAGTCGGTGCCCAAAGGCATCGCTGGACAGTGGTTCGACCCAGTTGGCATTGTTCTGCTGGAGGTCGGCCGCTGTGTATTCGCCGTTTCCAAGCGCCAGGAGTCCTTCGCCGAACGCGCCTTCATAGAATCCTGTCCGACCTTTTGCCGCTACAGCCCTGAGTGCCTTGGCGATGCCGGGCCTGCGGAGCAGGTGTCCAGCCTTGAGGAGCCCCTGAAACTCGGCGGCACCCGCGACCTGTTCAACCTGCTGGATCGCCCAGATGAGTTGACGAATCACCGGAAAACCATCTTCGGCGAGTGCTATGGCGCTGCGTAGTACCCGGGCAGGATCCATGCTGCCGAGCTCTGTGAGCAGCGTCATCCACCCGTCCACACAGCCAGGAACCGGCACCGAGCGAATATCCCCACGGAAAGGCATCAGCTCGTTGCCCTCTGCGCGCAGCCGGGCAGCGTCTGCACCCGAACCCGAGAAGCCTGAGGCATTCAGCACCTTGGGTGGACCCTGGCCGTCGTGGACGATGGCAAAGAGATCACCACCCATGCCGCACATGTATTGCGAGGTGACGGTGAGTACCGCACTGGCGGCAACGGCGGCGTCCACGGCGTTACCGCCGTCGCGGAGCACGGCGACTCCCGCCTCACTGGCAAGGTGATCGACCGAACAGACCATGCCGTTGGTGGCTCGGCGGGTGGGAAAGGGCGCAACGTTCACAAACATTGATCGTAACCGGGCACAATACTGAGGTTCGGCTGTGCCGGGCCGATAGGACCTGAATATGGACGCCGCTGATCTCATAGCTCAACTCAAGACGATCGTCGGGCCGTCTCACGTTCTCGTGGACCGTGACCTTCGCGCGACCTACGAAACCGACTGGACGGGGGCGTTCAGTGGCACCACGCCCTGCGTCGTACGCCCCGGATCGACGATCGAGACAGCGCAGATCCTCGCGCTTTGCAACGACCGCGGCGTGGCTGTTGTGCCCCAGGGCGGCAATACCGGTCTGGTCGGGGCATCGGTTCCCGTGGATGGAGAGGTGGTGCTCAGTACCCAGCGTCTGGGCTCGCTCGACAAGGTGGACCGGCTTGCCGGACAGGTGACTGTCGGTGCAGGCGTTGTGCTCAGCGCGCTGCAGAAGCATGCGCGTAATGCAGGATTCGACTTTGGTGTCGACCTCGCCGCCCGCGACTCGGCGACGCTTGGCGGGATGGTCGCGACGAACGCCGGAGGAATCCATGTCGTGGCTCACGGCTCCATGCGGTCTCAGCTCATCGGCATAGAAGCCGTCTTCGCCGACGGACGAGTGGTGCAGCACCTGCGCGGACTCGACAAGGACAACACCGGCTATGACCTTGAGGGCCTGTTGTGCGGAAGCGAGGGGACATTGGCGGTGATCACCCGTCTTCGTCTGCGTCTGCTGGCTCACGAGGCTGAGTCCGCTGTTTCGATGGTCGGTTTGGCGAGCATGTCGGACGCGGTGAGAGTAGCGAGCTCATTCAAAGAACAGGTTCCAGAGCTGCGTGCCGTTGAGATGCTGACCCGCCAGACCCTCGATCTCGTGAGCAAACATCTGGGCGCGACGCCACCTATGGAGGGTGCCGAGGTTGTGCTGCTCATTGAGGTCGCCGGCGGAGACGACGCAGCCCAGACGCTTGCCGAGCATCTCGCAGCGCAGGGTCCGCTTATTCAGGACGCCGTCGTCGCGACCGGACCGGGCGGACAACTGCGTATCTGGAGATTCCGGGAGGATGCCACCGAGGCGATATCCCGTGAGGGCCGCCCGCGCAAGCTTGACGTGTCCCTGCCTCTCAAGAACCTCGCCGAGTTCTGCTCTGCGGTTGAGCAGGCCGTCGGCTCAGTATCTGAAGCCGCTGTCACCTACCTGTTCGGACACCTTGGCGACGGGAACTTGCATGTCAACGTCGTGGGTGAAGCAGATCCGGACCAGATCGACAAGGCGGTCTTGAGCCTGGTCGAAGCTCACGAGGGCAGCGTCAGCGCAGAGCACGGCATTGGGCGGGCCAAGAGAAAGTATCTGGCGCTCAATCGCTCAGCCGACGATATCTCGGTGTTTCATTCGATCAAGCAGGGCCTTGATCCCAATGGGATTCTCAATCCGAACGTGCTCCTGCCCGACTAGTCGTGACGCGTCACCAGATTTCTCGCTCCTCGAAGACCGCCTTCAGTACCGGGATCTGATCGGTCATGATGCCGTCCACGCCGAGGTCCAACAGGTATCTCATCTTGGCGGGATCGTCGACCGTCCACACATGCACCGCGATTTCGCGCTTCTTCGCAGAGCGAATGAAACGCTCAGCAAACCAGCTTCGCTGCATCATTGAGTAAGGGACTTGAGCCGCCACGGCCTTGAACTTGCGGGTGGGGAGACCAAGCGCGGCGAGGCTCAGAAGCACGATCGCTCGCGGTCCCATGCCTGTGGCCAGCGACACTCCGAGGAGTCTCCGCAGTCCCTTGAGTCGCGCGTCGCTGAAAGATCCCACGAGCACTCGGTCCAGACAGTTCAGCTCCGTGAGCAGATCAGCAAGGGGTTCTACGGATGTCTCATGTTTCGCGTCGATGTTGAAATGTGCTGTGGGGAACGTCGTCAGCAGCTCTTTCATTGTCGGAATCGGCTCAGTCCCGTCGATGAGCGCCTCCTGCACTTCCGCGTAGGTCAGCTCGCGTATGAGACCGTGTGAGTTCGTGAGTCGATCCAGTCGCTCATCGTGGAAGGCGACAAGCACACCGTCGGACGTCGAGTGCACGTCTGTTTCCAGGTATCTGTAGCCGAGTTCCACCGCTTGGGTAAACGAGGCGAGGCTGTTCTCAGGCGCGTGAGACGTCCCACCCCGATGGGCAAACGGAATGGGATGCGCGAGCAACAGGTACGGATGAGTGAACTTAGATGGAACTCCCATGATCTTTCCAGTATTCGTCTCGCAGTAGGCGCTTGTACAGCTTGCCGGTTGGATGGCGGGGAAGTTCGTCGCGGAAGTCGATTGATCGGGGACTCTTGAGCTGGCCAAGTTGGCCGCCCACGTAGTCGAGCAGCGTTGCCTCGAGGGCCCGGTCGGCCGTGACTCCAGCGGCGGGTTGCACGATCGCTTTGACCTCCTCGCCGAACTCCTCATGGGGGACACCAAACACAGCAACGTCGGCTACGGATTCGTGCATGATGAGTACGTTCTCTGCCTCCTGGGGGTAGATGTTCACACCGCCTGAGATGATCATGAAGGCTTTGCGGTCGGTGAGGTAGAGGTAGCCAGCATCGTCAACATGGCCGATGTCGCCCAGTGTGCTCCACTCGGCGTTGCCTGGATGTCTTGAGTCGGAGGTCTTGTCAGGATCATTGTGGTATTCAAAGTTGGCCTGGCCGAAGTAGACAGTGCCAGCTTCGCCCACTGCAACCTCGCGGCCTTCGTCGTTGCAGACATGGAGTTCGCCCTGAATGGCCTGTCCGACGGTGCCCGGGCGCGCTAGCCACTGTTCTGGCGTGCAGTAGACAAAGCCGTTTCCCTCTGTGCCTGCGTAGTACTCATGGACAATGGGACCCCACCAGTCCATGAGCTGCTGTTTGACGGCAACTGGGCATGGTGCGGCTGCGTGAATCGCCATCTCGTGGCTTGCGAGATCGTGGGCGAGGCGCTGTTCTTCGGCGAGCTTGAGCATCTTGATGAACATTGTCGGTACCCATTGGGAGTGCGTGACACGGTAGGTCTCGATGGCCTTGAGGGCCCCGACGGGGTCGAACTTCTCGAGCACGATGACCGTGCCACCCGTACGCAGTGCCCCCATTGAGAAACGCAACGGGGCAGCGTGGTACAGCGGCGCGGTGTTGAGGTACACCATCTCCGGTCGATAGCCCAGCAGAAGCTCGCCCAGAACCTGCACGCCGCTTTGCATGGGTATGGGCTCCTCGGGCAGCGGATGCAGCACACCCTTGGGGCGGCCCGTGGTGCCCGAGGAGTAGAGCATGTCGAGGCCTTCGGCCTCATCGTCGATCTTCGTGGCTGGACAAGCGGCGACCGCGTCCTGGTAGTTCTCGTAGCCGTCGATCTGGGTGTCAAGTATGAGGCGCAATTCCACCTGGGGCATTACGTCCACAAGCTCTGCGGGGACGTCTCCCATGGCCGCAGAGGTGATGAATGCTCGTGCCCCGCAATCGTTGATGATGTATGACGCCCCGTCGGCGCTCACCCGGGACGAGATGGCCGTGTAGTAGAGGCCGGAGCGTTGTGCGGCCCAGGCGATCTGTAGGAACAGCGGATG
>CAYUOD010000218.1:0-1936 GCA_964446225.1 uncultured Acidimicrobiales bacterium
CTCAACGGACTCGATGAGGACGAGCGCACCGAGTACCGGCTGAGCACTGTGGGCTTTGTTTTTCAGTTCTACAACCTTGTGCCGAGTCTGACGGCCTATGAGAACGTAGCGCTTATCGCGGAACTCACCGGTGGGGAGGTCAAGGAGAGGTCCGAGGAAGTTCTGGTGTCCGTTGGCCTCGGCGACCGTATGGACCACTTTCCGGCACAGCTTTCCGGTGGCGAGCAGCAGCGGGTCTCGATTGCGCGTGGACTCGTAAAAAATCCACCGCTACTGCTGGCTGATGAGCCGACTGGCGCGCTGGACACCGAGACGGGCACGCAGGTCCTCACCCTGCTGCGTGACATCACTGACGCTGGTGACCGCACGATCATCGTCGTAACGCACAACAGTCAGATTGCTGAGATTGCCAACCGTGTCATTGACCTGCGTGACGGATCCATCACCGGCGTGAGAGAGCTGGCGAATCCGAAGAGGCCAATGGATGTGGCCTGGTGAGCACACTCAGCGTCAAGTTACGGCGTGATGTCGCGCGCCAGAAATGGCAGTTCGTCGCCGTATTTGTCACGGTCCTGCTGGGCGTGGGTCTGTTCGCGGGATCATTCGACGCCTACTTGAATCTGGGCACCTCGTTGGACAGCAGCTACGAACGCCTGGTGATGGCCGATATGACTGTCACCGGCGCGGACAGTGGGCTGGCAGACGAGGTCGCGGCCATCTCCGGGGTCGATACAGCAATAGAACGGCGTCAGGTCGACGTGCCTTTCGAGATCTCCGACGACTCGTTTCTGGGACGCATTGTGGGAATACCCGTCGCTGAGCAACCGACGGTGAACATGCTCAACATCGACGAGGGGAGCTACCTGGATCCCTCGAATCCGAGTGGAATACTGCTCGAGTCCTCGTCTGCGACCGCATTCGAGCTTGCCTTGGGCGACACCTTCACGGTGGCAGGCCAAGAGGTCGAGATTGTCGGTATTGTCACCTCGCTGGAGTACCTCTGGCCGGCCCGCGATCGTCAGAATGTCTTTACCCCACCCAAGACCTTTGCCATTGTGTTCGCTGACGAGAGCCTGCTCGCCGGATTCCAAGGCCCGACAGTCGCAGATCAGGTGCTCGTTGCCTACGGGGCGGATGTCGACACCGAGGCTGTGGATGCTGCGGTCACCGCCGCGGCTGAGGCAAGTGGCGCGAGCGACATTCAGCTGCTTGTCGATCAACCTTCCAACGCGACGATCCACCTGGAGATTGGCGCGCTGCAAACGATGGCCGTTGCGTTGCCTGTGCTGTTCCTCGTCGCGGCTGGCATGGCCATCTACGTGGTGATCACCCGACTCGTGTACTCACAGCGCGGCGTCATTGGCACCTTGAGAGCGTCAGGATTCTCGCGCCAAACCATGAGCCGTCACTACCGTTCATTCGGACTCGGTGTAGGTCTGTCCGGCGCGGCAGCTGGTGTGTTATTCGGTGCCGCCATGGGACGGGGGATGACGGCGATCTACACCAAGGAGTTCCGCATACCGGACCTCGTAGCGGACTTCCGTCTGTCGACCGTCGCTCTTGCTCTCTCGTTTGGCGCGATCGCTGGACTGTTGGCGTCGATCGCTCCTGCTCGGGCGGTTTCCGGTCTGGCGCCCGCCGAGGCGATGCGCGGCGATCTTCCGCCGACAGGTGGGAAACGTTCCATCTTCGAGACGCTCATTCCGCCGCTGCGGAGGGCTCCGGTTCGTTGGCGCATGAGTCTGCGTGGCGTCGGACGGAACAAGAAGCGCAGCGGATCGATGATCTTCGGTGTGATTCTGTCGATGACGTTGATTCTCGCAAGCTGGGGAGTCCTCGACAGCATGCTGCTGGCGATGGACAGGCAGTTCAATGACGTCGCCATCGAGGATGTCACCGCCGCATTTGTGGTCGCCGTCGGCCAGGAGCAGGTCGA
>CAYUOD010000218.1:2036-5192 GCA_964446225.1 uncultured Acidimicrobiales bacterium
GAGCGTGCGACCTAGCAGTTCGCGAGGATGTCGCCACGTACGCCCTCTTGGAATGAGTCTCCACCGGGCCAGAACAACCCGGATCCGCTGACCGTTGAGCCACTGAGCGACAGTTCGAGTTCGCCGCCCTGTTGGTTGAAGGTGGTGTTCGCCTCCCAAAGCGTGTCGTAGCTCGTCGAGTCGTAGATTGAGACGCTCGTTCCCGAGAACTGGGAGTCCTCGGACCATTTGCTGATATCGAGGTTGGCCGGATCGTCGTAGGAGGCGATGCTGTATTCGAAGTTGGGTTGTGGTTCCAGAGCACACATGATGCTGAACTCGAAGACTTCGCCGTTCTCAAGGCTGATCACTGCGATTCCCGTTGACAGACCCTCAGGCGGGGCTGCGGCCTGAGCTGCTGTCGTGGCACTCGCAGCTTCCTGCCCGCTGGGCGTTTCGCCTGTTGAGCCGGCCAGGTCATCGGCCTCGGGCTCAGCTGCGGTGGCGGCGGTCCCAGCGTCTGCAGACTCGTTTCCCGTGTCGTTGGAGTCCTCATCGCCAGCGCCGCCACAGCTGGCGGTGATGAGTGCGATTACAAAGACGACTGTGAGAATTCTGGCTCTACTTCCGGGCATGTCGGCTCCTTGATGTCGTGGGTTAGAGCGACGATAGCCTGCCGGTTCGGAGTCACTCCTTGGCGCTCTCACTCCTAGTATTATTCCGCTGTCAATGTGTGTCAGTGGTTTTCGGTGGTGTGAGGATGTGGACATGTCAGTTGTTGGTGCTTCTGGAGAGACGAGAGACGCTTCAGTTTCCTTGAGGCTGTTGCCACTTGTTGGCGTGGCGGTGCTCGCCCTCCTCGCTGCAGGCTGCTCGGGCGGCGATAGCTCAGATGGAGACTCGTCTGAGACGTCGAACGCGTCGGTTGCCGAGGAATCAAGTCCTCAGTCCAACGACGGAGATCTGGCTATTTCCGAAGATGTTCTTGGTTTCGAGACCGCGATCTATGAGGTTCCGCCTCCTGCAGTTGAGGACTCTGAGGAGCCGCTCCCACCGTTTGCTGATTCGATGGAGCTCATCGACGCCGGGGTTGAGTCCGGTGTGTGGACCGAAGCCGAGGGCGTGCGGGCGATTGTCAGCATTCTGCTCGGGGAACTGTCTCCTGATGCGGTGCCAGACTTCGACCAGCTTCCGGCCAAGGGTCACGCGGCGGTAATGCTTCGTGCCGAGGAGATACTGGCAGATCCGACCGTCGATGAAGCCGTAAGAGCCGACCTTGCCCGCCTCACCAACTTCTTCTTTGCTGATGATCCGTATGGACCCTCGGATGCCGCTGGTGAAACGAGCGCGCCGGGTGAACCGACAATCGTGCTGGCAGGCACGCGTGGTGTACCACGCGCGGGTCCCAACTGTGGTGTGAGTGAGGTGGTGATTTATGGCGCAGAGAACACGCGTCTGTGCTACCAGGAAGTCACGAGAGGTCAAGACACTGTCCTCGTGCCGGTCGAAGATGGTGTTATTGATGAAGCTGAAGCGGTACTCGACATTGTTGACCGTGCTCGAGAGGGATACTTTGACTACACCCTCTCCACGCTGCCGCCTGTCACGGTGCTGCTGAGTCCTCGGTTGAGCCCAGCGGAGCCCGGCTTCGCTAAGGGTGACGTTCTCGCTCACGTCCAAAGTGCGAGCTCAAGCAGATGTCGCGTCGCCATCTTTTCGAACTCCGCAAGCGTCTCTGAGGATCCTGAGCTCCGTAACACGGTTGCCCACGAACTCTTTCATTGCGTCCAGGGCATTTGGGACGGAGGGAGTTCAGACGATTTCATCGTTGAAGCGGGAGCGTCGTACTTTGCCTACCGACTGCTCAGTGAGTGCGTCTCAGGTCTGACATCCTGGGGCCCCACGCTCGACCAGAACACGACTGCCGGGCCTTTGCTCGATCAGAGCTACTCGGGTTGGTATTTCTGGGCGTTCCTGGATGAGCAGGGCTACGTGAGTCCGCAGAGCATTGGCGCGCTGCATCGCGCCGTCTACTCCGGCACAGACGTCGAAGAGGGACTCAGAGGTTTCCTGAGCGACTTGCCGCAGGTAGTCAATAAGTTCTATGCACGGCTGATGGGCCCAGGCCTTGCCTGTGGCTTCCAAGGAAATCGAGTGAGCGACACAATGACGGTCGACAGGGATGGCCCAATCGAGCTGAATGCCTCATTGTGGATCGGTACCCGCTACAAGTTGAACTACGCAGAGAAGCGGTTCTTCGAACAGAAGAGTGACGGTGTTGCTCCCATCGGTATGGTCGAGTACGCGAAGCGCTCCGACGAGGCCTCCTGGGTCACCACCGAGCCAGAGATTAGAACGGAATGTACGCAGCAAGAGACGTGGATTGTGGTGGTTGGCACGCTCATCAGCAACTCCTCGGAGCCGAGGAATCTCGAAGTGACCAAGGTAAGCGAGGGTGTGTGTGATGCCTGTCTGATTGGTGAGTGGTCCATCAACCTCGACACCATGGAACCCTTCTTTGAGTCACTCTCGGCTGGCCTCAAGGTCGAGTTGACCGGAGAGTGGGCGTTCAAGTTTGGGAGATCCGATGGCGGTGCGACAGCGCCATTTAGCGATGAGCGCGACATAGTGCTCACATTTGCAGAGGACAGAGGGTCGATTGCAGCCAAACTGCAAGGCAAGGGCGGTGGGCCCTACATGGCCGACGGAACAGCTCTGCAGGTGCTTTCCTACACTGACAGCGTTACGGTAACCATCGGATCGGTATCTGGGCTGTTTTCTGATTCTGACGACGGCGGAGGAGTCGCCTATCTGTGCGATGAGGACGTCTTTACGTTCACGTTCGCGGGGATCTTTGATGTGACGGCTGATCGCGTACCGGAGAGCCCGCAGGGAGACGCGTACTTCGTCTAACCCATCCGACTCTTTGCATGCGCGAGAATAATGTGACCGATCCTGCGGTTGGCGCGTCATCACATATGACAACCCCTCATCACAGGAGACAATCATGGGATTCGCTCAGTTCATGGCCAGTAAAAATGGACGCGCCCTGCGCATAGTTGCTGGCTTGGCGATCATCGCCGGAGGACTGCTACTCGGCGGTACAGCCGGGACGGTCATTGCCATCGTCGGCATCGTGCCACTGGCTGCTGGCATCTTTGATGTCTGCATCTTTGG
>CAYUOD010000219.1:0-5153 GCA_964446225.1 uncultured Acidimicrobiales bacterium
CCGGCCTCGTACACTTCCGCATCTGGTCAGATGAGAACCGCCTCAAGATCGATGTGAACGGCGGCGACATCTCGTGAGCGCAGGACTGGTGTGAACTCCTACGACGCCGTTCTGCTGGTTGGGTTTGGTGGGCCCGAAGGACCTGACGACGTGATGGCGTTCATGAGGAATGTCACCAGGGGTAGAGATATCCCTGAGCAGCGTTTGCGCGAGGTGTCCGCTCACTACGAGCACTTCGGCGGAATGAGCCCGATCAACGGTCAGCTACGCGAGTTGCGACTCAAGCTTGAGCACACCTTGCACGATGCCGGAATTCAGCTCCCCGTGTTCTGGGGCAATCGGAACTGGCATCCCCTGCTCGCGGACACGCTGCAGCTCATCGCTTCAACCGGCCATGAGCGGGTTCTGGCTGTCGTGACCTCCGCCTTCAGCTCCTACTCGGGCTGTGGCCAGTACCTCGACGACATCTCGGCGGCCCGAGTCGAAGTCGGCAGCGCTGCCCCAACGGTCGACAAGGTTCGCAACTACTTCAATCACCCGGGGTTCATCAGCGCGCAGGCCGCCCAGGTCGAGGCGGCACTCAAGCTCACCGTCGATCCAAATCTGCTCTTCACTGCGCACAGTCTGCCGCTCTCCATGGCCCAGAAGTGCGACTACGTCGAACAGCTCCAAGAGGCCATGCGTCTGGTTCTTGAAGCTGTGAACCACAGCGCTGGCGAACTCGTCTACCAGAGCCGCAGCGGTCCACCGCATGTTCCCTGGCTCGAGCCCGACATCAACGACCGGATCCGCACGCTCAGCGCTGAGGGTGTCAAGGAAATTGTCGTCGTGCCGATCGGCTTCGTCTCAGACCACATGGAGATTGTCTGGGACCTGGACACCCAGGCCGCGCAGACAGCCAACGCCTGCGGCGTGTCACTGACCAGGGCCAAGACTGTCGGTACGCATCAGGCCTTCGTGGACGGGCTCTGCGATCTCATCGAGGAGCGCATCTCTGGCTCCGCCGAACGAGTCGCTGTCGGGCGGTTCCCAGCACTGCCCGATGTGTGCGCCGAGGGCTGCTGCCGCTAACTGAGCCCACCATCATTCTTCTGCTCGCGACTGCTCACACCACGGCCTGTGAGACCGCGCGTGATGCGTAACTGGATAGCGCTCACAGCGATGAGGTGACGCCTCACCGTGGACGGGACCCCGGTCACCGAATTCGCGACGGACCGCTAGGCCGACTCGCAGAACAGGCCCGGGGCATCCAGAATCACTTCCAGGGCGCTGAGCGCAGCCCGAACTTCCTCACCAAGAGACGGGTCTGCCAGATCAGCAGGAACGAGCCGGTCGCGGTAATGCTCACCCACCCAGGCTTCTAACGCTGCGAGCTTGGCCTCGTCGACGAGAAACCCTGGATGGATCGCTGCAAGTTCTTCTGGGGTGACTTGCACGCGCAGGCGTAGGCACGCCGGCCCGCCCCCGTTTCGCATGGACTCAGCCAGATCGACCCAGATCACCTCGGTGATGTGGCCGTCCGCCAGCAACATCTCAATCGTTCGTAGAGCGCCAGCATGGTCGCGGCACCTGCTCTCAGCCACCAGCACGGTTGTCCCGTCCTGCAGGCTTACAAGCTGGCTGTTGAACAGGTAGCTGGCCACAGCTTCTCCGAGGCTCACCACTGAGCGCCTGACGCTGACGATGGCCAGTTCGGGAACGTAGTCGCGCAGTCGAGCAGTGACCGACCCTGTATCCAGGAACGCATCTTCATGCATGAGGAACAAGGAACCGTTGCCAACCGCCACGACATCGTTGTGGAATGCGCCGGCGTCAATCGCCGCCGGGGATTGCTGCGCGAATACCACCCGCTCGACGCGATGTCGGCGGGCAACGGCCTGACTCGCAAGCAATGTCTGACGAGCAGGATACTTTTGCGGTGCTGCGGCCCCACTTCCGGCAGTTCCGTACACGAAGAGTTCGACTCCGGCCGAGCCGTGGGACATGGCGAGGCGCGTGTGATTGGCCGCTCCCTCGTCGCCCAGCTCACTCGAACCTGGTAGCGGATCGTGCACAACGAAATGCCGCTCATCAGCAAAAACCGTGCGCAACACCTTTGTGGTGAAGGGTGCCTCAATCTCACGATGCCACTGGGTCACCAGGTTTGCGGGAGAAAGATGGACTCGGCGATCAGCGGTGTGACTCGATGAACTCACCGTCGCCGCGTTGGCAACCCACATGGCTGAGGCAGAAGCCGCTTTCCAGACCAGTGATTCATCAACCCGCTGAGCATTCGTCACGACTTCTTCATCGCTGCCGCTGAACCCGAGGGAGCGCAAAGCAGGCACGGCCGGACGCAGCTGCGGAGGCAACACTCCCTGCGGGATTCCCCTGCTATGCAGCACCCTCATCTTCGCGAGGCCCTGCAGAGCGGCAGCCCTGGGGTTCGACACCGCCTGCGAGTTCTGACTCGAGGCGAGATTGCCGTAGCTCAATCCAGCGAATGAGTGCGTGAGACCGACGAGACCGTCGAAGTTGACCTCGACAGCCTCGCTCACAAGGTGATTCCCGGAGACAGCGCGCTGGGAACGACAAGCTCTTCGCCGAGCATCGAAGCCACGGGATATGAGCAGTAGTCAGCCGCGTAAAACGCACTCGGTCGGTGGTTTCCGCTGGCGCCAATTCCGCCGAACGGAGCCGCGCTCGCCGCACCGTTCGTCGGGCGATTCCAGTTCACGATGCCAGCGCGCACCTGCGCCTGGAACTCCTCCCAGTCGTGCTGGTCACACGCGAGGATCGAGGCACTCAAGCCAAACGACGTGTCGTTGGCCAGCGCAATCGCTTCGCCCAGCGTGTCGTAGCGCTGCACGCTCACCACGGGTCCAAACAGCTCTTCATCAGGGACCGCCACGCCGGTCGCCTCAATGATGGTGGGCTGCACGAATCCTGTTCCACGGACACCTTCGCCTGGCCCCGCCAGAACAATGCCACCCAGATCGCGGAGCATCTGAGTCCAGTCGCGGGCAGCCAGCGCCGCCTGTTCGCTGATGACGGGTCCCATGAAGGGGGTGGGATCGGAGCCCGGTGATCCAACGACCAAGTTCCCAGCTGCGCGCACAAATGCGTCCACGAATTCGTCACCCTTGTTACCGCTGCGCACCAGGATGCGGCTCGCGGCCGTGCAGCGCTGGCCCGCGGTCAGAAACGAAGACTGAATAGCTGCGTACACCGCCGCGTCCACATTGCTTGGATCATGGACAACAAGAGGATTATTGCCACCCAACTCAAGCGCCAGCAACACCTCTGGGCGACCACCAAACTGCTTATGGAGCAGGCGACCCGTCCGTGCGCTGCCGGTAAACAACAGCCCGTCGACGTTCGCTGACGAAAGCGCTTTGCCCACCCCAGCTCCGCCCTGAATGAGATTCAGGACGCCAGCTGGCAATCCGGCATCGTGCCAACATTCCACGACAACTTCAGCGACGCTCGGCGCCTGCTCGCTCGGCTTGAACACAACCGTGTTCCCCGCGATAAGCGCAGGAATGATGTGCCCGTTCGGAAGGTGGCCGGGGAAGTTGAATGGGCCGAAAACCGCCATAACTCCGAGCGGACGATGGGCAAGCTGACGGAACCCGGCAGGCAGCTCAGACTGCGAGAAACCCGTTCGCTCGTCGTGAGCCTGAACCGATACTGCGAACTTACCCACCATTGCAGCCACCTCAGTTGCGGACTCCCATAGTGGCTTCCCAACCTCGGCTGAGATGACGGCGGCGAGCGCGCCTGAGCGCTCCTTCAACAGAGCAACGAAACGTTCTACGACCACCTTGCGCTTGTCAAGGTCTGTCGCCGACCAGCCCGCAAAGGCGGCCCGTGCCGCCGAAACAGCCTCGCTGACCTGCTGTTCTGAGACCGATCCCCCTCGCCAGACGGTCTCACCGTTCGCGGGGTTGAGCGAGACGAGATCCGGCCCGTTGCCCTTCACCCACTCGCCGCCTACGAAGCTCAACCCGCTCGTCATGGCTGTCCTCCAAGTGTGAGAACCCGCAGGTCATCACCATCGTCGACCTCTAAAGCTGTCGCTATACCGCGACTCAAGATGACGGTACCTCCGCTGATGGCCGCCTCGGTCAGCGTCGCGCGAAAACCAGCCCACCGCGTATTGGCGACAAGGGCCCGGCGAGGATCTCGCGGGTCGCCTACCGCGACGCTCTTACGCGAACTCTGCCTCACCGACACAGCGTCGCTCAGATCCAACCGCGGCATCGGCCCAGCGTCGAGCACGTTTACGAGGCCGCTGAGTTCGAATCCTTCTGCGAACAGGAGACTCCGGGCACCTTCGGTGGACGGATGCACCCGACCCAGGGATGCCCTTGCTTCCCTGCTCATCAATGAGAGAGGAATCGGGCCTTCAGGCAGCATGTTTCCCAACGCCATCGTGCCATCGGCCGCAACGACCTCTTCAGCCTGTCTCGAGCTCAGGCCCGTGAAATGGCGGCCCACGCCCTCCCAGAACGGGAAGCTGCCATCTTCGGCGGCAACGCCGCGCAACTCAGACACGAACCTGCTCGGGAATCGGGATGCGTGCTCAGAGATAAGCACAAGGCGTGACCGCGACAGCAAGGTGCCCATGCCGCCACCGCGGGCCCTGGCCGCAAGAAACAGGCTCTGCAGTTCGGCACAGCCGTCAGCCAAGTGGCTCTTGGAAATTGCGGGGGCGTCAAAATCATGCACAGGACCCTGAACAAAACGGTGATCGCTCTCCCACAGGAAGGCCGGAAGTAGATGGTGACCCGGCACACCGATTCCTGCTGTCCCGAGAATCTCACCAGAACTGGTGTCCTCAAGAACGAACAGAAACCGGGCGTACTCGCCGAGGCCAGCGTCGAGAGCCGCTTCGGCCTCGGCGAGTCGCTTTTCGTTAAAGTCGACACCGCCACTCAGGCTGGTGAGTCCCCGCAGTCGATCTCCTGCGTTTGTGAACAGCGCCACGAGGGCACCGATGTCAGCAAGCGTCGCCTGGCGCACGACCTTCACGCGGTGGTCTCACTCGGCCAGACGAGATCTCCCGCGGCCAGTCGCAGCAACAACAGTGCGCTCAGCTGGGACCGCTCAACCAGACTGTCAATCTCCATGAACTCCTGAGCGCTGTGGATATTGCCACCGCGCACCCCGAG
>CAYUOD010000220.1:0-5145 GCA_964446225.1 uncultured Acidimicrobiales bacterium
GACGGGCGAGGGGTGACGATGCTTCTCATCGCCCACAGGCCGAGGATCGGTCCGGGGGTCAGGATCCACACTGCCCAGACACCCCAGTCGTCGATGTAGCGGGAGAGCAGACTGATGCTGCCGACGGTGATGAGAAATCCGATCGAGTTCTGGAGAGCGAGCGCACCACCGAGCTGCTCGCGGGGCACCGCGATTGCGCCCACCGCAGAGAACTGAGCCGAGTCGGCAATGACGGTGATACCCCACACGACCAGCGCCACAACTGCCAGAACAGGCGTCCAGGTCGCAAAGACGGGGTAGACAACCGAGACTGCACCAGAGACCGCGAGTGCAACGGCGGCGACCCGTGCGCTGCTGGCGGTTCGGCTCGCCTTACCCGCGGCCACACATCCGACCGCTCCCACACCGATAATCGCGAATGAGCCCAGAGACACCCGTGAGTCGGTGTTCGCGTCGAAGTCATCGAGGAGCTTGGCCACGAGGATCGGGGTGATCGTCCAGAAGGCGTAGAGCTCCCACATATGACCGAAGTAGCCGAACGCCGAAGCGCGGAAATCCTTGATCTTGAAGACGCTCATGATGTTGGTGCTGTGGGCTGGCTTCGCGGCATGCGGACCTGTGCCGAGACGAAAGATCAAGAGTCCGGCGATGAGCGCCGCGACCGACGAGGTGAGCACGATCGCAGTAGCCGACCAGCCGCTGGCGACTCCTCGAATGAGGTGGGGAGATGCAGTACCAAGCGTGAGCATTGCCACGAGCCATGCAAGCGCTGGTCCTGCCTGCTTCGGATCCCAGCTCACGACGAGCTTCATGCCAATGGGATAGATACCCCCGAGCGCGATGCCCACGAGGAGCCGGAAGAACACCCCCTCAGCCAGCGAGTCCGCGACGACAATGACCGCTCCGTTAGCGAGAGCACCAAGCACCGCGCTCACCGCGAAGATTGTTGACGCCTTGAAACGGTCAGCCAGGCCAAACATGGCGAGCGCGATCGTGGAGAGGATGAAGCCCACCTGGACCGCGCTCGTGAGAAGTCCAATGCCGCCAGCGTCGATGCCCCAGTCTGTGGTGAGATCGGAGGCGACGCCGTTGGTGCTAAACCACAGGGAAGTGCCGAGCAGTTGCGCCAGGACGACGATTCTTGTTGCTCGGATCATGTCATTCGCACCGCATACAGCGGCAACACGTGGTGTCGGCGCTGTATTCCCTGGCCTAGGGCCGTATCTCGTAGTACAGGTTCGCGGGTTCGTCGAAGTCGTGCATCTTAAAGCGCGTAAAGCCCGCGTCTGCCGACATCGGCTCAAGCAGAGTCGGCGGCATTCCGAGGGTGCCAAGCCCCATGCCGTCGTCCTGGCTGAGCCCGGAAGGCATGCACGAAGTGAGCGAGTAACCGTAGAGCAGGGCCAGAACCGGGTTGGCACGGTTGGCTTCGAAGTCCGGTGAGCAGCGGATCTCCTTCACCAGCCAGGTGCCGTCCTCGGAAATATGGCTGCGGATGGTCTTCATCGTCTGGTCCGGGTAGGGCATGTCATGAAGACAGTCGAAGGTGAGCACGAAACCAAAGTTCGTGTCTGAGCTGAACGTCTCGCCGTAGCCCTCTTCGAGCACAACGTTTGTGAGCCCGGATTCAGTCAACGCCTCGTTGCCGATCTTGATTGCCAATTCTGATGGATCGACACCGAGGAAGCGACTGTTCGGGAAAGCCGCTGCGAGGGCCATCATCGGAGCGGCAGCGCCACATCCAATTTCGAGCACATCGATGCCGCGCTCCAGCTGTGCCTGCACATCGGCCAGCCCGGGAATGACCTTCTCAACGAGGGCCAGGCGGGTCCAGACACCGAGGCTACGGGCGACATTGGCCGCTCGCACAGAGCCCTGATCGTCCCAGGTGAGGCCACCGCCGTCTTTGAAGGCGTCTGAGAGTCTGTCCACGAGCCTGGGGTCAGGCGGGGGAGCAAGCGCACCAGCAGCAAACAGCAAACTGGTTTCTTCGTTCGCGAGAACCTCAGCGGCCGCGTCGGTGAGCTCGAAGGTTTCATCGGCATGGCGCACAAGCAGATCGGCCGCTGCCTGTCCTCTGAACCACTCCAGCACCCAGCGTTCATTGAGACCGGTCTGCTCAGCCAGCGTCGCAGCCGATAGCGGACCCCGGCCCCTCATCTGGGTGTACAGACCAAGGCGGTCACCAAGATGCATCGTCAGCGACACCAGTTCGCCTTCTTTGTACTTCCATACCTTGAGAGCGAAGAGGGCTGCTTCTTGCGGGTCAACGTCCGGGCTCATGGTGGTCCTTTCCACAGGAGCCCGAGTTTGGCCTATTTGCGACAAGAAGTCAGATCTGGCTCGTCGTTGTCGCCTTGTTGGGACCTGTCCGCGCGGTGAGCGCATCCCGGAGGAACAGCTCTTCCACCTGACTCGGCTGCGTCGGGCGACCGAAGTAGTAACCCTGTCCGACTTTGCAACGCAAGCCCAGAAGCTTTGCTGCGGTGTCGCGATCCTCGATGCCTTCGGCGACAACGCTCAGGTTGAGGGCGTTGGCCAGGGCGATAATCGTGGCCACGATCGTCGAGTCTTCCTCGGACCTGCACAGTGGCGTCACGAACGAGCGGTCGATCTTCACGACGTCAATTGGGAAGGTGCGCAGGTAGGTGAGCGACGAGTAGCCAGTGCCGAAGTCGTCGACTGCGATGCGGAAGCCGGACTCCTTCAGGCGGTTCAACACCATGAGCGTTGACTCGGTGTCGTCGAGAAGAATCGTCTCGGTGAGCTCCAAGGTGATTCTGGCAGGATCTACGCCCGCTCGTTCCACGTCACCGATCATCGTGTTTACGACGGTTGGCTCCATGAGCTGGCGCCCAGAGACGTTTGTGGTGATGTACAGATCGTTGCCGGGAAACGCTGCGTCCCATGTGACGATCTGGCGGGCGACCGTCTCAAGTACCCAGCGACCCAAAGGCACAATGAGCCCGCTCGACTCGGCGGTCTCGACGAACTGGTCCGGACTCAGCAGCTGACCGCTGGGTCGACGCCAGCGGACCAGCGCCTCGAAGCCGAGCAGCCGCTCTTCCAGGAGATTTACGATGGGCTGGTACCAGACCTCCAACTCACCGTTCTCGATAGCGTCACCGAGCGCTGAGGAAAGCTCCTGCTGGGTGGCTGCCCATTCCTGCATGCTCTCATCGAAGAGTTCCCAGCGTGCCCTGCCACGTTCTTTGGCTCGGTAGAGGGCGGCGTCTGCCTGGTCAATGAGTTCGCCGGCGGAACGACTGGTGGGTCCTGAGATGGCGATTCCGACGCTCGCACCCACGAAGGCCTCTCGGCCGTCCAGCTCGAATCGGCTCGAAAGGGTTTCGACGACACGCTCAGCAACGGCGACGACGTCAGCAACATCCTGCACCTCGCGACACAAGATGATGAACTCGTCGCCCCCGAGGCGAGCCACCAGGTCATTACTTCGAACGGCCTTGATGGTCCGCTTTGCCGTCTCGCGCAACAACAGATCACCTGCGTCGTGACCAAGCCGGTCATTCACCGCTTTGAACCGGTCCAGGTCGACGAAAAGCACAGCCACCCGGCCGTCTTTGGCCCTGCGTGACTGCAGCTCTTTGGTGAGCAGTTCCACAATTGCCTTGCGGTTCAGCAGGCTGGTGAGTTCGTCATGGGTTGCCTGGTAGCTGAGGGCCTGCTCCGCCCGCATCTGCTCAGACAGATCCCGGATGAGCCAGGTCGTGAATCTTTGCCCTCGGATCATGCTCGACGACATCGCCAACTCGACGTGCAGTGCCTTTCCTGACTTATCTGAAATGAGGCGCTCCACCTTGATCGCTATTGGCAGGTCGTGGCGAGGCTTCGGATCCGTTAACAGCAGCGAACTTTCGACCAGCATCCGGTCCGCGTCGGTACCGACGAGTTCATCGGTTTCGTAGCCGAGAAGTTCGTTTGCTGCGAGGTTCGCGTAGTCAACGGTGCCGGTCTCATCGATGGACACGATCGGGTAGGAACCATATTCGACGACGTTGTGAAAGCGGTCCTCGATCGTACGCATAATTCCGAGGTCTTCTTCGGCCTCTTCGATTCGCTTGAAGTGCGACGCACCAAGACCGAGTACGGGTACCACGTAGGCCGCAGTCACCATCAACGCTGAGACATCGGCGCCGAGCATGTTCGACTCCTCGACGAGCACGAGGGTAACAAGCGCCGCAATGTTGAATACGAGGGAAGCCACGAGACCCCAGGTCGCCTCGTCCCGATCCTTGCGGTACTGCTGAATCAACAGCACGCCGCCAACAGCAAGGAAGATCGCCGTGGCTATCAGGATTGATTGTGGTGGCTCGACTGTGTACCTCGACATGACCGCCAAACTCACACCGAGGCTGAGCGAGGCGCCGAAGAACAAGGGTGCCCGGCAAGAGTTGCTGTCGCAGATCGTCTCGCCAGTGGAGAGGGCACCCGCCACCAGGAGACCAGCGAGCACCAGCCGTGAGGCCAGCATCGTGGTCGGTGTGGATCCGCCCCACCAGTCCTGAAGGATCCCGAGGCGGTCGAGGCTATGGGTGAACTCAGCCGCGCCCGAAGTAATGAGCCCAACCGCGACGAGCAGTGGCAGGCGTTCGACAGTCGCCGCGGCGCGCTGCAGAAAACCCCAGCCGATGGCGATGCCGATGAGTGCGGCCGAAGCCAGAATGCCGATCTGGAGTCCGGGAATGGCCTGGTATTCGATGCGCTGATCAGCGAGGATGCTGCCGACGGTCAGCGAGCCCACGACCGTGAGTAGGAGCGCGAGCCGCCAGCGTAAGCGCCACTGACCAATTCCGCCGATAAGACCCACGAGCTGACCTCACTCGTGCCCGCGGCAAAGCGAGCACGTTAGAGTCCATATCGGCCCATGGGTAGGCGAATCTGAGTAGTCAGCTCAGAGTTTTGGCCAGCTTCTGTCGCTCTTTTGCTCAGACTTGCTGAGTGCCCATTTGCGCCGCCAGCCAGCCTGCTCAGGACCAGTCAGATCTGAGGAAGTTTCTCCGTAGTAGCGCTTGCGGGATGTCCACCAGTCGGCGATCGCCTCATCTGCCAGCGCTGAAACCGAATGTTCGATGCGGTCGGTGAAGGCCTGATTGGACTCTCCGTCGGCGTGGTACAACGGCTGGC
>CAYUOD010000221.1:0-5100 GCA_964446225.1 uncultured Acidimicrobiales bacterium
CCGCTGCGTACAGACGCCCCGGTCCGGTGCTGTAACGGGTCGAAAAGTCGAGGATAACTCGGCCAAGACCACCAGGAACACCGGCTGATATCTCACCGACAATCGCGCCCACGACGCTCAATGACGCCGCAAGCTTGAAGGCAGGGATGAGGTAGGGCTGCGCCGCGGGAAACCGCAACATAAATAGCGTTCTCCGCCAGGGCGAGCCGTAGGACCGCATGAGTTCCAGCGCGTCCTTGTCCGGAGACTTCAGCCCAACGAGGCCGTTCACCGCGACAGGGAAGAAGGTGAGATAGGCCGCGATCACAGACACAGCCAAGGGTCGACTGAGACCAACCTGCACGCCCCAGGTAACCACCAAAGGAGCAAGGGCAATCAGCGGAATCGTCTGGCTGATGTTGATCCAGGGCACAAGACCGCTATCGAGCCACTTCGAACGCAGCATGACGATCGCCAGCAACAGACCGATAATCGTGCCGATGACAAAGCCAAGTGCGGCTTCCTTGAAGGTGAACCAGGCTGACTTCACGAAGAAGACGGCGAGAATCTCATCGCTGTTGCGCTGAACTGGCTCGCCGAAGGCGCCAAGGATCTCAGAGACCGGGGGCATGATGAGGTCGTTCGTAGCCACAGGCAGGCCAATTTGCGTGCCGGGCCATACATCGCCCGTCCACTGCCCCATTGCCTTGTACCCCTCCCACAGCAGCGCCAAGGCCACGAGAGCCGCAGCCGTCGTCAGCGCCTGAATCAGCGCTTTATGTATCGCTGTCGACTTTCCCGCACCGGCCGTCATGCGATGTGCGGCATTATCCGTTGCCCGTAGGCGTTGAGGGTCTCATCCTTCTGGTCATGCATGAGATAGATCGCGAACTGGTCCACGCCCAGGTCCTTGAGGGCATTGAGCCGCTCGATATGTTGCGCCTCGTTACCCAGAATGCAAAAGCGATCAATGATCTCATCAGGCACAAAGTCGGTGTGGTCGTGGCCGGCCTTGCCGTGACCTGAGTAGTCGTAGCCCTTACGTTCCTTGATGTAGTCAGTGAGCGCCTGCGGCACCATGCCACTCTGCTCGCCATAGCGCTCAACGAGGTCGGCCACATGGTTGCCCACCATGCCCCCGAACCAACGCGTCTGATCACGCTGATGGGCTATGTCGTCGCCAACATAGGCAGGAGCTGCGACGCAGATGTAAAGCGACTCGGGATCACGGCCTGCCTCCTTGGCGGCCTTCTTTACCGCAGCGATAGTCCATTCAGCGATCTGCGGATCTGCCAACTGCAGAATGAATCCGTCGGCCTGCTGCCCACACAGCTCCAAAGCTCTCGGACCGTACCCGGCCATCAAGATCGGAAGTTTCGAATCCTTCACCCAAGGCAACTGCTGCTGCGTGCCGTTGTAGGTGACCTCTTCGCCCTCGGCCAGGCCCTTCATCACGGCCATTGCTTCGCTCAAGGTCGTGAGCTTCGAAGGCTTGTGGCCCAGGACCCGCATCGCCGAGTCGCCTCGACCAATTCCACAGACCGTGCGGTTGCCGAACATGTCGTTCAGTGTCGCGAAAAGCGACGCGGTCACCGTCCAGTTCCGAGTGCCGGGATTCGTGACCATCGGACCCACCGTCATCCGGGTCGTTGCCGCCAACATCTGGGAGTAGATGAC
Organism: uncultured Acidimicrobiales bacterium; assembly: GCA_964446225.1. Taxonomy (GTDB): domain Bacteria; phylum Actinomycetota; class Acidimicrobiia; order Acidimicrobiales; family Poriferisodalaceae; genus CAYUOD01. The sequence continues at coordinate 1,657 of CAYUOD010000221.1, forward strand.
GTACGGCTCCTGCCACAAGATGTGGCTGTCAAAGGTCCAGCCGTGACTAAAACCGAGCGTCTCGGCCTGTCGCGCTAGTTCGATCACGCGGGAAGCTGGCGGATCAGTCTGCAGTACTACGCCGAAGTCCATGGCTCAGCCTTTCTGTGGGTTGGCGTGTGTTAATCGTGAGTCGGGAATCCGAGGTCCACCGAGCTGGTGGACGGATCAGGCCAGCGCGAAGTCAGCACTTTGGCTCTGGTGAAGAAACGCACACCCTCGGGGCCGTACATTGTCGTATCGCCGAACAGGGAGTTATTCCAGCCACCAAAGCTGTGATAACCCACTGGCACGGGAATCGGCACATTGATGCCGACCATGCCCGCTTCTGCTCTGTCCTGGAAGTCTCTGGCTGCACCACCGTCACGGGTGAAGATGGCCGCACCGTTGCCGTACTCGCAGTCGTCGATGAGGCCAACAGCCTCTGCATAGGTATCTACACGAACCACGCCAAGCACCGGTCCAAATATCTCATCGGTGTACACGGACATGGCGGGGGTGACGTGGTCAAGCAGACTCACGCCGAGGAAGTAGCCGTCCTGTTCAAAGAAGTGTTCGCGGCCGTCGACAACAACCGTTGCGCCCTCATCCGCTCCGGCACCGATATAGGAGGCGACACGGTCCCGATGCTCACGGGTAATGAGCGGCCCCATCTCCGAGGTTGGATCTGTGCCCGGGCCGATCTGCAGCTTCGTCATCCGCTGACGGATGGCTTCTACCAGCGGGTCGGCGATGTCCCCAACGGCGACCACGATCGACACCGCCATACAGCGCTCCCCCGCAGAACCATAAGCCGCCGAAACCGCGGCATCAGCTGCCAGATCAAGGTCGGCGTCAGCCAGTACAAGCATGTGGTTCTTGGCGCCGCCAAGGGCCTGCACGCGCTTGCCGTTCGCAGCGCCCGTCTCATACACGTACCGGGCGATTGGCGTAGATCCGACGAAGGACACCGCCTTCACGGTCGGATGCTCGAGAATGCGATCGACCGCAACCTTGTCGCCCTGGACAACGTTGAAGACGCCGTCTGGGATACCGGCCTCATGAGCCAACTCGGCGATGAGCAACGGTGCTGAAGGGTCCCGCTCAGATGGCTTCAGGATGTAGGTGTTGCCGGACGCGATGGCATTCGGAATCGTCCACAGCGGAACCATGGCCGGGAAATTGAACGGTGTGATACCAGCGACCACACCCAAAGGCTGGCGCACCGTGTACACGTCGACACCCGATGATGCGTGCTCGTTGTATGAGCCCTTGAGCATCTCCGCTATTCCGCAGGCGTACTCGATGTTCTCAATCCCTCGGGCTACCTCACCTGCACTGTCGCTCAGCACCTTGCCGTGTTCCGCGGTAAGGCGTGCAGCGATCTCGTCCTTGTTCTTGTCGACGATGTTGCGGAAGTTGAACATCATCTTGGTGCGCTTGGCGAGGCTCACATGACGCCATGACTCGAATGCTTTCGCGGCCGAGTCAACTGCTGCATCTACATCCTCCACAGAGGCGAGGCCCACCTCTGCAGTCTGTTCGCCCGTGGCTGGATTGAAGACCCCTGAGGTTCTGCCAGAAGTGGCCTCGACTGAGGCCCCGTTGATGAGGTGGTGAATCTTTTTCATAGTCCTACAGCTCAATTCTTTACATTAAGTACTGAGTAAGACCGCGCTTCACGTACTTTCCGTCTCCGGCTTTGCCGTGATAGGCAGCGTTCTCGATAATGACCTGTCCTCGTGACATGACCGTATCCACATGACCCTGGACCTGGAAACCCTCATAGGCCGAATAGTCCATGTTCATATGGTGGTTGTCGACGCTGATCGACCAGGAGGCTTCCGGATCGTAGATGACAATGTCTGCGTCGGCGCCTGGCTGGATGGTGCCCTTCCGGGGATACAAACCAAACATGCGGGCCGGGGTTGTCGAGCAGAGTTCGACCCAGCGTGGCAGCGAGATCTCGCCCTGAACCACACCCTGGTAGATGAGGTCCATACGGTGCTCGACACCACCAATGCCGTTCGGAATCGCCCTGAAGTCGTCGCGACCGAGTTCCTTCTGATCCTTCATGCAAAAAGGACAGTGGTCGGTGGAAACCACCGAGAGATCGTCAGTACGCAGGCCCTTCCAGAGGTCGCGGGCATGGTGTTCATGCTTGCTGCGCAGAGGCGTCGAACAGACATAGCCAGCGCCCTCAAAGCCGGGCCGGCCGAGGTGATCTTCGAGGCTCAGATACAGGTACTGCGGGCAGGTCTCGGCGAAGACGTTGGCACCCTTGTCTCTGGCGCGGGCAACTTCTTCCAAAGCCTCGGACGCTGACAAGTGCACGATGTACAGCGGAGCCGCGCCAACCTTGGCGAGCTTGATGGCCCGGTGGGTGGCCTCGCTCTCGAGTTCTTCTCTGCGCACCAAACCGTGATTTACCGGCGCAGTCTCACCACGAGCCACCGCCTGCTCAGCAAGCAGGTCAATGGCAATGCCGTTCTCAGCATGCATCATAAGCAGCCCGCCGTTGCTGGAACAGGACTGCATGGCCTGAAGAATCTGGCGATCGTCACTCAGGAACACGCCCGGGTAGGCCATGAAGAGCTTGAAACTGCTAATGCCCTCATCAACGAGAATGTCCATCTCTTTGAGCGACGCCTCGTTGACATCACCAATGATCATGTGAAAGCCGTAGTCGATGGCACAGTTGCCTTCGGCCTTACCCATCCATTCATCCAGGGACGCCCGAACCTGTTGCCCGTTGCTCTGCACGGCAAAGTCCACAATGGTGGTCGTGCCGCCCCATGCCGCGGCCCTTGTGCCGGACTCGAACGTGTCCGAGGCCGAGGTACCGCCGAAAGGCAACTCCATGTGGGTGTGACAGTCAACGCCGCCGGGCAGCACGTACTTGTCAGTCGCGTCAATAACCCGTTCGGCGCCACTCTCTGCACTCACCGCAAGATCTGAGCCGGGTGAAAGCACCGCGACGATCTTCTCGCCGTCGACCAGAACGTCGGCCTTGTCTGCTCCGGTAGCGCTAACCAGCGTTCCGTTCTTCACAAGCATTGTCATCGAATGTCCCCCTCGAGAAGGTTCAGTTAATGGCCCGGGCTGCAGTTCGCAGCGCCTCCAGGCCTTCGTCAATTTCGTCCGCCGTTACGTCCATCATTGGCGCCATACGCACCACGTTGCCATACAGTCCGCCCTTGCCCACAAGAAGACCGGCGGACTTGGTTCCCTCAAGCATCGCCCCGGCAATGTCGGGGGCTGGTTCGAGCCCATCAGGATTCGCTGTCTCAAAGCCCTGCATGAGACCACGTCCCCGAACTTCAGCAATCCACGGTAGCTCCGCCGCCATCTCATCCAGCCCAGCCCGGAAGCGCTCGCCCATGACCTTGGCATTGTGCTGCAGGTCGTTCTCGAGCAGGTAATCGA
>CAYUOD010000222.1:0-5090 GCA_964446225.1 uncultured Acidimicrobiales bacterium
AGGGCTATTACATGCTTGGCTCTGATGGTGGTGTGTTTGCGTTTGGTGACGCCAAGTTCAGCGGTTCGATACCGCAGGTTCTGCCAGCTGGGGCTTTGGCTTGTCCGATAGTTGGTTTGGTGCCAACCCCTTCGGGTGGCGGTTATTGGATGGTTGCCTGCGACGGTGGTGTCTTTGCGTTTGGTGACGCCAACTTTGTTGGCTCCGTGCCTGGCGTGCTCGCCGCGGGGACCCAACTCAATTCCCCGATTAATGGTTTGGTGCCCTATGGCAACGGCTATTTGATGGTCGCCTCAGATGGTGGTGTGTTCACCTTCTCGAACCTCGCGTTCCTTGGCAGCCTCGGAGACAATCCACCCAACACACCCATCGTCGCCATCACCGCGTTCGCCAGCTGACACTGAAGTAGAGTCTGCCCATGAAATGGCGCGCTCTCGGAGTTCTTTCACTTGCCCAGTTCCTGATGGTGCTGGACCAGGCTGTGATGAACGTATCCATCAGTCAGCTCGTCGAGGACTTCGACACGACGGTGACAACTATTCAAGGTGTGATTACCTTCTACGCTCTCACGATGGCGGCGCTCATGATCACCGGCGGCAAACTCGGTGATCGTTGGGGCCGCAAGCGGGCGTTCAGCATCGGACTCATCATCTACGGCCTCGGCTCCGCGCTCACTGCTGTTTCTGGCACCGTTCCAACACTGCTGTTTGGATGGTCGATTCTCGAGGGCATCGGTGCAGCGCTCGTGCTGCCGGCGCTCGTCTCGATGGTGGCGACCGCCTACAAGGGCGCCGACCGGGCCATCGCATATGGCGTGCTCGGTGGGGTCGCTGGTGCGGGCATTGCCGTAGGACCAATCCTCGGTGGCTGGGTCACGACCAATTTCACGTGGCGGTACGTCTTCGTCGGCGAAGTAGTCGTGGTACTCATCATCCTGGCCACACTGGGCTTCCTTGCGAGCACCCCCAAGGCAGACCCGCCACCAGAGGTCGACTGGGTCGGATCCGCTCTGTCGGCCACCGGCCTCGGCCTGTTCGTGTACGGAATTCTTCAGGCCAGCGCCTGGGGTTGGATCTCGAACGTGGACTCGCCCGCGACTCCGTTCGGTCTTGCTCTTACGCCCTTCGTAGTGGGCGCTGGGCTCATTGTTCTCGGGTTGTTCTGGCGCTGGTCCGAGCGTCGGACACGGCTCGGACTGGAACCTCTGTTCAGGCTCAGACTCATGAAGGTGCGTCCGTTCACGGGTGGGCTCAAAATGTTTCTCGCTCAGAACCTGATTCTCATGGGAATTTTCTTCGCGCTTCCGCTGTACCTGCAGGTCGTTCAGGGTCTCGATGCGCTGGACACAGGACTGCGCATGCTGCCTATTTCGGTGGTGATGTTCATTACCTCATTCGTCGGCGCTGCCCTCAGCAAGAAATGGACACCGCAGCAGATCGTCCGGGCTGGCCTCTTGGTCCTGCTGGTGGCCGTGCTGGTACTGATGCAGACCATCGAACCAACGCTGGACGGAACGATGTTCACTCTGTCCATGTCGCTGCTTGGCCTCGGCATGGGGCTGCTCGCATCTCAACTCGGTAACGTGATTCAGTCCTCAGTGGGAAACAAGGACCGCAGCGAAGCAGGCGGCCTCCAGTACACCGCCCAGCAGCTTGGATCGGCTCTTGGCACAGCGCTCATAGGCGCCATCGTGATCGGTGCGTTGGCGACCACGTTTATTAACCAGGTCGCTGAGGACCCACGCATCTCGGTCGCGGTGAGCGAGGACATAGGGACCTCATTGAATGGCACAGTCGCGTTCATTCCATCCGAGGATCTCGCCGAGATTCTTGCCAACGAGCCAATGACCGACGACGAAGTCGCCGCAGTCGTGGAGTCCTATGAGCAAGGCCAGATCGATGCGTTGCGCTTCGGGCTTCTTGCGGCCCTTGGAATTGTGGTGGGGGCGTTGTTCCTGGTGAGGCAGATCCCGAACAAGTCATTTGATGAGATGACCGCCGAGGCCGCGGAGGCTGAGAACGCCGAGCCAGATGAGGGTGCGCTGGTCTAGCGGTCAGCGAGCTCTACGTAGGGACGATCGCCTGAGCCCCGGTAGAGCTGTCGTGGTCGGGCGATCTTCTGATCGCCGTCAGCCAGTAGCTCGATGTAGTGGGCTAGCCAGCCCGGGGTGCGGCCCAGCGTGAACAGCACAGTGAACATGTTCATCGGGAAGCCCATTGCCTGGTAGATGAGGCCCGAGTAGAAGTCGACGTTGGGGTAGAGCTTGCGGTCGATGAAGTAGCTGTCGCTGAGCGCGACCTCTTCGAGCTTCAGCGCAATGTCCAGCAGTGGGCTGGAACCGGTCACTGCGAAGACTTCATCCGCGGTCTTCTTGATGATTGTGGCCCGGGGATCGTACGACTTGTACACCCGGTGCCCGAAGCCCTGCAGTCTTGTCTCGCCGTTCTTTACGCCCTCGACATAGGCCGCGACGTTATCGATGTGGCCGATCTCGTGCAACATCTTGATGACAGCCTCGTTGGCTCCACCGTGCAGCGGACCGTACAGACCACAGGCCGCAGCAGCCACAGAACTGAACGGGTCAGCGTGGGACGAACCAACTGTGCGCATCGTGGTCGTTGAGCAGTTCTGCTCGTGGTCTGCGTGCAAGATGAAGAGCACATCCAGCGCACGAGCCAGAACGGGATCTGGTTCGTAGTTCGGGTTCGCAATTGACCACATCATCGACAAGAAGTTCGACGTATAGTCGAGGTCGTTGCGGGGGTAGACCCGCGGCTGGCCGACGCTGTGCCGGTAGGCGAAAGCCGCCATGGTGGGCATCTTGGCGATGAGGCGCACCACCTGAATGTCGAGGTTTTCCCGGTTGAAGATATCTTTTGCTTCTGGGTAGAACGTAGACAGAGCAGCGACCGAGGAGACCAGCATGCCCATCGGGTGGGCGTCGTAGTGGAATCCCTTCATGAAGCCCGCGATACCCTCATGCACAAAGGTATGAGTCGTGATGATGTGTACCCACTCATCGTGCTGCTGCTGGGTAGGCAACTCGCCGTGGATCAACAGGTACGCGACCTCAAGAAAGGTGGAGTTCTCCGCGAGTTGCTCGATGGGGTAACCGCGGTAACGCAGGATTCCGTTGGTGCCATCTACGAGAGTGATGTCGCTGGTGCAGGCCGCCGTGGAAAAGAAGGCCGGATCGTACATCCGCAACGTCGGATCCAGCTCACGCAAGGCCGACGAGGGGAAAATTCCATCTTCGAGTTCGACAGTGACTGTCTTGCCGGTTCGGTCATCTGTAATCGTTACCGTTTCGGGCACGGCGCATCTCCCATTAGCGATTTCGTCTCGCTCGTTCGCATCATCAAGGCCAGTAGGGGGAGCGCGGATGACTGTTTCCCTAGTCGATCCCCGGTTTCGAGGTTACCTGCTCAAACGTCCAGCAGTTGACACCCCGTGGAGGCAATTTAGAGAGGAATGTTGTCGTGGCGTCTGCGCACGAGCTTCTCTCGCTTGCCGAAGAGCAGATCCAGGGAGGCGGCTACAGCGCAGCGGGTCTGAGCTGGATCTATGACGTCATCGACGAGCCCACGTTCAGCGGCGATGTAGGGATTCAGCAGCTGTTCTTCGTACTCTGCTTCGTGCACAGCGCGCTCTTCGGGGGTCGCCCGACGATGCAGAATTTCGGCTGCACCTTTGGCACCCATCACGGCGATCTCAGCGGTCGGCCAGGCCAGGCAGATGTCGTTTCCCATGGCTTTGGAGTCCATGACGATGTAGGCGCCGCCGTAGCTCTTGCGAAGCACCACACAGATCCGCGGAACGGTCGCCCGAGCGTAAGCGAATGCCAGCTGAGCGCCGTGGCGGATCATGCCGCGCCACTCAAGGTCCTTGCCTGGATAGAAGCCGGGCGTGTCCACGAGCGTCACCAGGGGGATCCCGAAGGCGTCACAGGTGCCAACGAATCGTGCACCCTTTTGTGATGAAGGGATATCAAGTGTGCCCGCAATCGACATCGGTTGGTTGCCGACAATCCCAACTGGATGCCCACCGATGTAGCCGAAACCCGTGACGATGTTGGGTGCCCAGCTGGCACGGATCTCAAGGAAATATTCGTCGTCGCACATCAGCTGAATGGCGTGCTTGACGTCGTAGGAGCCCGTTGGTGAGTCGGGTATGAGGTCACGGAACGCTTCAACGGGCTGGTCGATGGCCTCTGTGGTCGCAACGAATGGTGCGGGCTCATCGACGTGATCTGGGAGGAACTTGAGCAGCTCAGCGATTGCGTCTTCGGCATCTTCAAGTGTGCCAACTGTAAGTGCGGCGACTCCGGTTTGGCGTGCGTGGGTGCTGCCGCCTCCGAGGTCGTCCACGTCGATGTCGATGCCGGTCATCATGCGGACCATGTTTGGCCCCGATACGAACGCGTATGCCTGCTCGGTCATGACTACGAAGTCTGCGAGTCCGATGAGAAGTGCGGTGCCAGAGACCGCCGGACCGTCGAGGGCGAAGATGATGGGTACAACTCCGCTGCAACGCACGATGTCGCGGGCGGCGCCGCCCCAACCGTGCAGCGCCGCGATGCCTTCGGACACGTCAGCGCCCGAGCTTGCGAGAAAGGCGAGCAACGGAAGGCGGTTCGAGTAGGCGTGGCGGGCGGCGTCTGCGAGCAGGTCGCCATCCGAGGGCCTCAGTGCGCCTCTCGCGTGGGCGGCGTCGCTGCGGACCACGACACAGCGGCGGCCATCGAGATCCTCGATCGCGGCGGAAAGAGATCCTGGATTGTCGGCCCGAAGGGAGAGGTGCTGGATGAGCATCGACGCCATCTTACGGCGAGTCGCCGGAGCCTGGGGCGTGTGTGATTTTGGCGGGAGGAGCGCTGGCGTCTCAGAGCGCTGCGATGTGAATCTCGGGGTAATGTTCAGACTCATTTCGTATTGGAGAAGGCTCAGAGGTTAAAATAGTTTTTTTAAGTGTATAATAGTCGCCTTTTATTTAATTTTTAAAGGTTTTTATGCAAATTACAGACAAATTGGCTGTCTCTATTCATTATATATTGACGGATAGTACTGGAAAACAATTAGACAGTTCAAGAG
>CAYUOD010000223.1:0-5045 GCA_964446225.1 uncultured Acidimicrobiales bacterium
CCCTGGCGAAAATCTCAGCCTGGTGGTCCCCAGCGCAGTCCACCGGAGGCACTGGCTCAACGAAGTTCCCCACATCGTCCCAGCAAACACCCACCTCGAGGAACTCGTAATAGTTGACCGCCGGCCCCTGCGCAGCGGTGGTAGACGGTAGCGCTTCGGTTGTGGCTGTGTCGTCTTCAACCGTTGAGCTCGAAGTCGCTACCGGATCCGGGGCTTCTGTGCCTGTAGACGACTCATCTGAATCGCCTCCACCACATGCAGCAACCAGTAATCCGAACACCGCCGCCACCGATATGAGCTTCAAAACTGCGCGCGCTAGGTCGTTACGGTTCACAGCAGAGACTCTAGGTTGTTGCCATTACCCGGCCGTTACCTGAATCTCGGTGTGGCAAGAACGCCTACGGGTTCAGCGCCCGACCGACGTGAAAATAGCTCCATGGCTTGGGACCCTTGGCAAACTCGCGTTCAACCCAGACCACTTGGAATCCGGCTGACTCAAGTAACGCAGCGTGATCGCGGCTGAGATGGCAGCCACCGCCAAGCCTCTTCTGGAAGGGGTCGATTCTGTACTGCCACTTGCTGATCGACTCGTCGTCGGCGAGTCCGTGCTCAAGGAAGTGCAGCCAGCCACCCGGCTTGATCACCCGGCTGAGTTCGCTCAGCGCAACCAGGGGTTCTGGAATTGTGCACAGAGTAAAGCTCAAGAGACCCGCATCACAGGTGTCATCCTCGAGGGGGATTTCCTGACCGTCCAGCCCGATGAACTCGACGTCCACTGGACTCTCGGCAAGACGTTCGGCCGCCATCTCTCGACCAATGACGGCGGGATCCAGCGCGTAGACCTTGGTAACGGCCTCAGGGTAGTACGGCACACTCGTCCCAGAACCGAAACCTGGCTCAACCACGACGCCAGCAAGTCCCTCCATCGCGCGCGTCCGCCACACTCCCACCTCTTTGGTGCCGCATGTCTTATCGACGATACGGGGCAGGATTTTGTCTCCGTAGATTCCCATGGCCCGCAGCATAGATCGGTGCGCGCCCCACCTCGTAGGCAGGAAGATAGCTTGAGAGCCATCTAAAGCAAATTATTGGGCTGAGATATGGGAACTTCTAGTACTGAGCAATTGTTGAAGCTGGCGAGCGCGGATCCAAGCGCTGCCAAGACTCAGGCGACCAGAGCACTCCAACGCACGGTTAACGACGCCGAGCGCGCTGGGCTACTCCACGCCCTCGGACTTGCCGAACGCAATCTCGAGAATCCCGTCGAGTCCGTGAACACGCTCCGCCAAGCAGTTGAGCTTGCGCCTAAGCACACTGACTTACTGGTGGGGATCCGCACGACGCTCGCCGTTTCACTCATGATCATCGGTCAGCCAGAACAGGGTCTGGCACAGCTTGACGTCGCTCAGCTTGACGCCACCGGTCTCGCTGAGGCGCGGATTGCCCACCAGCGCGCTGGCATCCTTCAGCGCATCGGGGAAACCCGCCAGGCCCTGTCGTACTACCGGTCTGCGCTCGCCGTCTTTCAGCTCGAAGGGGAGTCCACATGGGAGGGCCACGTTCACAACAACCTGAGCATTCTCCATTGCTGGTCTGGCGAACTCGATGAGGCGCTCGCAGCATCGTCGGCCGCCGAGACCGCCTACGTTGCCGCCGGAGAGGACTCGTGGGTCGCCGCGGCGCTCTACAACCGCAGCTGGATCATCGGCTGCGGCGGCGACCTGCCCACGGCGCTCGGCCTGTCGGACCAAGCACAGGCTCGCCTTGAACATCTCGGCATTCCGCAAGCCTCCCTACTGGTGGCGCGGGCCGAAATACTGCTCCGGGCGGGCCTGTTCTCGGCAGCACGATCAGTCTTGTCGACGGCTATCGACGATCTCGCCGCACGAGAACTCCGCTTCGATCTCAACGAGGCAATTGCACTGGCGGCCCAAGCGGCTGAGCTGGACGGAGACCTCAAGGCCGCATCGCTCCTGGCAGACCGCGCCTTTGTCGAGATTCTGGACCAGGACGCCTCAAGCTGGTCGGCAGTTGCTGCGGCCACGAGCTTCGGCATCTTGTGTCGCACGAGGCCTGGGCGGGTGGACCTCGGCGAGGGCCTGCGGCGGCTCGTCGGAGCGCTGGAGTCTGCTGGGCAGGGGTCAAGAGTCGCGTCGGTGTACGCGTCGGGCGCACTTGCCGCCCTTTCTTGCGACGACCTGTCAGGCGCCGAACGTTGTCTCGGAATGCTTCCCACTGAGATCGGCAATCCGGGAGATACCGCCACCGCTGCAGCAATCCGGGCACAGCTCGCCGTCGCACGGGGCAACCCAACCCAAGCACTCAAAGTGCTCGATGCCTCCTATCTGGAACTGAGCGCAGATATCGAAGTCTTCGGCGCCATTGACGCCGCCGCGCAGGCGAGCGCGTCCGTCGTACGGCTCATTGAGCAGGCCAAAATGCTCACCGCACCGACCGACATGACGCACGAGTTCGTCACCTGGACGGACCGGGGTCGTCAGATCGCAACGTGGCAGTGGCCTCGACTCAGAGACCCCGAGCTTCAGATCCTCTTGAATCAAGCTCGCGCAGCAATAGCGGACACCCACTCCGAAGACCCTGAGGAGGCAAGGCAGGCAAATGCAGAAGTCATGAGACTGAAAGCTGAGATTCGTTCTAGCCGCTGGACACAGTCCGCCGAGCGGACCGGCCGGATGGGCACAAGCCTTGACTCGTCCATTGCACGGGGACTACACCTCGATCTCACACAAGTAGACGGCTCGTGGTATCTCGCTCAAAGTGGAAACCAGAGTGGCCACTGGTCAATCGATATGGATGATGATGAGATTGCCGCCTTGACGCGGCTGGGTCGTCTCATGCACACCGCGCCAGAGTCATCCAGACGTGACATATGGGCACGCGTCGAACAGGCCATGAGCAGTCTCGACAAGCTCATCAGCTCCGCTCTTGGCTCACCCGCCCAGCCAGTAACTATCGGTATCGACGAGAAGCTCTCCGGGGTGCCATGGTCTGCGCTGCCAAGCCTGTGGGACCGTGCATACTCGATTCTGCCAACGCGAAAACTGGTCGGCCGCACACGACAGTTCACAACTGACCGAGATGACACGATATCCCTGCTGGGACCAGGCCTTGTGGAGTCGGCCGAGCAGAGTGTTCACAGCCCACGACCACCCCCTGTGTCAGCCGAAACAATCGAGCAGGTGTGGGAGGCCCTCGAACATCGGGTGGTACAAATCTCCGCCCACGGTGGCCCCGAGCCCGAGAACCCGCTGTTTGGATGGCTGGACCTTGGCTGTGGCGATGTGCTGCTGCACGATCTGATGTTTCTCGACAAGGTACCTGAGATCGTCATCCTTGCTGCCTGCTTCGCGGCACGCACAGAGTCAATGGGTCCGGGCGGTACCGTCTCGTTCGCCGACGGGTTTCTGGCACTCGGTACGCGCTGGGTGGTGGCCGCAAGCGGCACGCTCTCAGACTCTCAAGACCTACAGAAGTTCTCAGACACGGTGCTGGATCTCGTGGCAGCAGGACAGGGCGGCCCCGTCGCGCTTGCCAACGCCAGGCAGATGTCTGGTCCGCGTGGGCAGAGCCTCGCCGCACTCACGTTCACCTGCTTCGGCGGATAACTCAGACCCTGAACCAGGGCGTCACACATGATCCGTCAAACAACTCCACCCGCAGTGTGCGCGCTGCGCCGACCCATTCAAACGTGCCGGCCTCAAGCGCGATTCGGACGATGTCTCCTTCCAGGCACCGCACGAGCACCTCGGAGGTGTCTGCGGGAGTGATGACACCCATGAGCTGAGCACGCTCTGCGCCGGGAACACTCTCGAGTATGAGCTCGTAGCCGTTGTCCCAGGTGAACAGACGCGACCTCGTACCGTTCGAACGTACGCTCAGTTCGACTTCGAGAAGATCCGCAACGTTCACGTCAAAACGCACGAAGTCATGGAGGCTTGCCGCCCCGTCCACGAGCGCCTGGGGCAGGGGTTGCTCACTCAGCACGGCCCCCTCGATGAGATCCTCCAACCAGTCCAATTCAGAGCCGTCACTATTCGCCATCAGCTCACACTCCTATCAAGGCTCACGATCTCAGGAGTCACTGAGAGTCTGTGTAGACATCTTGCGCGCATCGGACCGATACTGCCAATGGGCACGTCCAAAGCCGCGCCGATGTCGGCGTAGCTCAGATCCTGTCGCATCGCGACCATGCGCAGCAGACGCTGACACTCCTTGGACAGACGTCTGAGACCAGCCAGAACGCACTCGCTGGTATCGCCGGTCGCAACAACTTCTTCTGGCCCTGCGTCATCACTCGGCCGCTCGTCCATTCCGTCGTCAGGCCCGCTTCGACGATGCTTCGAGCGGGAGAGTTCATACACCTCACGGCGGCACGTCGTCGCCAACCAGCCAGCGAGGCGCTCAGGTTCGCGAACCTGTCCGAGCTTCTCGGTCAACCGCAGGAACACCGTTTGAAACACGTCGGCTGCATCTGCATCCTGCAGTCCCATGCCACGAACAATCGACCAGACCAGGCCTGCGTGCTGCTCGACAAGTTCGCGCCACGCGGCGCTGTCGCCACCAAGCGCCGAGGAGATGAGCTCCCCCGTATCCTGTCCCATACCGGGTAAGCCTACGACGGCTCACCACTTTTGGCTCTGCCAATAGAGAATTCGCGAGCAGGTGTATTTATAGCCAGACTCGATGCGTCTGAATTACATGACACATTCATACGCAAAACCAAACCACACCCAACTTCCCAAACTGCGTCGCAGAACGACGGTGCTGGGGATCTCAGCACTCATCTTCGTCGCGTCAGCCTGCGGTGCCGGGACCTCCGAAGATGAGGCCGCCACAGAGCCACCGTTTCTGTCTGCTGCTGAGAACGAGCAACGCTCCACACCCGGTGGGCTCGCAGAGAACGACAACTCCGACCCAACCGCAGCTCTTGGCGGCATCCAGCAGGAAGCCGAACGTATTGCGGGCCTCAGCACCAGTCAACTGGAGACATTGGTAGATCCGGGTTTGGAATCGCTCTTCAGCCC
>CAYUOD010000224.1:0-5007 GCA_964446225.1 uncultured Acidimicrobiales bacterium
TCTCACACATAGGTGTTCCCGGGTCCGGTCCTGTGCACGACACGTTCGGGGGTCACGACACCGTCCTCGGATCCGGCTCGGTTCGCTCAGGTCGGATCTACGGAGGGCAACGATTTTCTCATCACCGCGCGGCAGCCGCGGAGATTGCCTTGGATCACACCGCCGAACCATTTCTCGCTATCATTTTGCTGGGAGGGGCGGTTCTGGATTGTGGACAGACGAGGAAAGTATTTGTCGGAGACGCATTCTCCGTCCCCGAGCGAGGCGTCGCCAGGCTCAATCGATGTGCTGATCAGCGCGGGGTACTTCTCGTGCGCCTCCCAGACAGACAGCAAGTGAGTCCGCCGACGTGAGTACTGCGCTCCCCCATTTCGACGCAGGCGAACTCGCATCGCTCGTCAGCCTCACGGACGCTATCGACGCGATTCGCGAAGCATTCATCACCGCGCCGGTACACAACGCTCGCCAGCATGTCGCGCTCGACGTCGGCGACGACCTCCTCATGACGCCAGGGGTCCACGGCACCGCGGCGGGCGTCAAGATCGTGACCATCGTCCCAGGCAATGTCGACAGAGGACTGCCACTGGTCAACGGCCTGTATCTGCTGTTGGACCGCGCCACCGGCCTGCCCCGCGCAACTATGGACGGAGACGCTCTCACCACACTGCGCACACCTGCAACGTCAGCTCTAGCGACCGATGTGCTTGCACGCGACGATGCTACGACGCTCGGGGTTTTTGGAACAGGCGTTCAGGCACGTGTCCATATACACGCGATGCTCGCGGTTCGCCGGCAAATCGAGTCAATCCTCGTTTGCGGCCGAACCCCAGATTCAGCGGAGGCGCTCATCGTTGAGTTCGAGGCATTAGACATCGAGGTTCGCTCTGCGGCACCAGAACAGGTGGCCGGCAGCTCGATCGTCTGCTGTTGCACCTCCTCCCCTGTGCCGGTGGCTCCCACGTCGGCAATCCGGCCCGGGACACATCTGAACCTGGTTGGCAGCTACTCGCTTGAGCGCCGCGAGGTGGAGGCGGGGCTTATCGAGATGGCATCGGTGTATGTGGATGACCGGGGTGCAGCGACTCGCGAATCCGGTGAGCTGATGTACGCCTCGGTGTACAGCGACTGGTCATTCTCGAGCGTCCGCGGAGACCTCGTGGCACTGGCCCGTGGTACTGCCCGGCGTCAATCACCTGAGGAAATCACCCTGTTCAAGTCGTTGGGACTCGCAATCGAGGACCTTGCTGTTGCGAGCCTCGCAGCCAAGCGTGCCGGCATCTAGGGCCTGCTAAGGCGTCATACCGAACCATTTGAGCAGCTCCGCGTCCCATTGCTCAGGGGACACCGGATATACCACTTCAGCCCCGGCTCTTCGGACCTTGATCCTGTCGCTGAGCAAGGTCACCCTGCCGCCCGGTATGAGACGTGTCGCAAATGGTGACTTGCTCCATGAAAGACCGGGCTCGGTCGCCAAGTAGTGCGAGCGTTCCTCGAACGAACTCAACAGAACCGGCACAGTGTCGAAGCGGTACTGATCAGAGAACTCAGTATCCTCAGTCGCACGAAAACGCAGCAGGTACTGGCCGTCAACAAGACGACGGACACAGTATCTGCCGTGGTCTTCGTGTGCGTGCTTTGGTGACCCGATCGCAAGCGGACGAGTGAAGCTTGCACCGAAGCCGACGTCGACAAGATAGGGCTGATCCAAGTGCACGATCAGGGTCAGATGGTCTGGCCCAGCGCTGGAGCCTTCGCCGAGCAGCACCGATGCTGGGACCTGGTCAACTGAGAAGCCGATCTCGGAGAGCAGCGACGAGAATGCGCCATTGAGCTCGAAACACCATCCTCCTCGCCCGGAAAGAACCTTCGGAATCGACCAGCCCGTGTCGACACGAACCTCTCGACGGTGGAATACGTGGAGATTCTCGAATGGAACGCTGCCCAGATGGGCCCGTTGCAGCGCCGCCAGCGACGACAGATCGGTAGCTGGCACACCCGGAAAAGCGATGCGGGCAAGATATGCGTCAACGTCCATAGGACCAGTATCGTCGCTTACAGCGAGGCGGGTCTACCGTCATTTGGTCCTGTCGGGGCCGGGATCATCTGCCAATATTGCGACATGGAAATCCAACACAGCGACCCGGTATTCGACGGCTCGGTGCCAGAGTTCTACGACCGCTATCTCGTACCTCTGATCTTTGAGCCATACGCTGCAGATCTTGTCGCCCGCTTGGCCAGGGCCGGGGTCACGACTGTTCTGGAAGTTGCGGCTGGATCTGGCGTTGTGAGCCGGGCTATGGCCGCGGGTTTGCCCCGCGGCGCACAACTCACCAGCACCGACCTCAACCAACCCATGATCGACTACGCCAAGTCAGTTGGCACTGCGCGTCCAGTGACATGGCGGCAAGCCGACGTCATGGAATTGCCATTTCCAGATGACAGCTTCGATGCAGTGGTCTGCCAGTTCGGGGTGATGTTCTTTCCCGAGAAAGTGAAGGCGTTCGCTGAGGTTTCCCGAGTTCTGCGTCCTGGCGGACTGTTTTTCTTCAGCGTGTGGGACCGTATCAAGTCGAATGAGTTCGCGGCTGTCGTCACAACTGCGCTTGGTGAGCTGTATCCGGACGACCCCCCATTGTTCCTGGAGCGCACACCCCACGGATACTTTGACCACGCCCTCATCCGCTCGGACCTCGCCGAGGCTGGCCTTGGGGTGGTAGAGATCGCTGCACTGGCGGCCACGAGTCGTGCGGCCACCCGCGAGATTCCCGCGCTCGCCTACTGCCACGGAACACCGCTGCGCAACGAGATCGAGACCCGCGATCCCCAGGGCCTCTCTAAGGCCACAGCGGCGGCGGCCTCCGCCCTGGAGAACCAATTTGGCGCCACCACTCTCGAATCGTCGGTTCGCGGCTTCGTGGTGACTGCTACAGCCGAGTCTCTGTAGCGTCTGGGGCTGGTGCTGGTTGCTCGCAGAGGTTCGAGGCCTCAGCGCCGCGAGCGGTGGTCGCTCGGCTGGTCGATGTGTGTCTCTTCCACCAGAATCTGGCGGCGAGTCCGACGGCCACGACCAGCAGCGTGGCTCCCATCACCGCTGCTCTGGAGAACAGCGTGAAGCCAGCGCCGCCGAGTGCCAGCGCAACGAGGACCTCCGGTGCACAAATGAGGACGACTAGCCAGGGCCAACGCTTTGCAAACTTCACGAGCTACAGCCTCCAGGAACGGTTCCAACCCACCATAAAATCTCAAGTCCGCGTGAGGTCAAGAGCTGAGAGGAATTGCCTCATGGGTCACCAGGGGCGTCTTGCGGGCTGACACGGGGCTGCAGGTGTACCTCCGCAGGTGGCATGGGACCGAACGCGCAATACCCTCGCTCATGGCAAATGGAATATCGAGCCGCAAGTCGGGTTCTATGTAGAACAAGCGGCGGCAGGCGCAGCGCATTACGAGGAATTGAAGTTATGTCCAACGAATCCACCCAACTCACAGCAGATGTCATCGTTATCGGCATGGGCCCTGCCGGCGAGTCTGTCGCAGGCCAACTGGCTGAGGCCGGACTCGACGTTGTCGGTATCGACAAGGAGTTGGTCGGAGGAGAGTGTCCCTATTGGGGCTGCATACCCTCCAAGATGATGATCCGGTCGGCGCACCTGTTGGCCGAAGCCCGACGAATACCTGGCATGGCGGGCAGCATCGAACTCACGCCGGACTGGGGCCCGGTGGCGAAGCGAATACGCGACGAAGCCACCGACAACTGGGACGACACCGTTGCCGTCGAAAGGTTCGAGGGCAAAGGTGGGCGCTTCATCCGCGGCCACGGCCGCTTGGTTGGACCGAAGACCGTCGAGGTCGACGGACAAACTATTACTGCATCCAAAGCCGTGGTGGTCTCAACGGGTACCACTGCAGCAATCCCTCCAATACCCGGGCTCACAGAGACGCCCTTCTGGACGAACCGCGAGGCAATCAAGACCGAAACGCTGCCCCAGTCATTGATCGTTCTGGGGGGCGGGGCCATTGGTGCAGAACTTGCGCAGGCCTTTGCGCGCTTCGATGTGGAAGTCACCATCGTTGAGGCTCAGGACCGTCTGGTCCCCCTCGAAGAACCTGAAGCTGGCGAACTCTTGCGTTCGGTTCTCGTTGAGGAGGGCCTTGACGTCCGGGTAGGAGTCGGTGCGACGTCAATTGGACACAGCGACGGACAGTTCAGTGTCACCCTTGCCAATCGCGACGTTCTCGTCGCCGACGAGCTCCTAGTGGCGACCGGCCGGCGTGTCGACCTGGCCGCCATCGGTGCACAACATCTCGGCGTCGACGAGGCCGCGAGGTCCTTGCCCGTTGACGAGCACCTGCGAGTCGCAGACGGGGTCTGGGCAGTCGGTGATGTCACTGGCAAAGGCGCCTTCACCCACGTGGGTATGTACCAGGCAGCCATCGCTGTAGCCGACATTCTCGGCCAGGACCACGAACCTGCCACCTACGCGGGCCTCCCGCGAGTCACATTCACTGATCCCGAAATCGGTGCTGCCGGGCTCACCGAGCAACAAGCCCGTGAGGCTGGGATCGATGTGGCCACCAGCGTCGTGCAAGTCCCCCACACCGCACGAGGCTGGCTGCACAAGGCGGGTAACGATGGCATTATCAAGCTCGTCGCCAACGCCAGCACCGGCACTCTGGTCGGTGCAACCGCGGCAGGTCCGAACGGCGGCGAGGTCCTCGGTCTTCTCGCACTGGCTGTCCACGCACAGGTTCCGCTCGATCAAATGCGCTCAATGATGTGGGCCTATCCGACGTTCCACCGGGGCATCGAGGACGCGCTAAGAGACCTCAAGGCCTAGTGGCAAGAGAATTTTCAGAGCGGTTCAGCCGGGACCTCTGTCACAAGAATCGACAAAGAATGGACGATCCGGGGCTAATGACCCATCCTGTACCGGAATGTCCGATACTCTATTCACAGTAAGTAATTACCTGGACACAGTGTCCAGGGGCAAGGAGATACCGGTGGCTACC
>CAYUOD010000225.1:0-4999 GCA_964446225.1 uncultured Acidimicrobiales bacterium
CCAACATGAGCACGATCAAGAGTAGGTGACCGAGCCGTCCCATGGCGGCAGTTGCGCCAGAGGTAAGGCCCACCGTTCCAAACGCGGAGATGGATTCGAACAACAGTGCACTCAAACCCAACTCACTGGAAATGGCCATCAGACCCAACGTCCCGAATACGACACCGGTGAGGCCGAGCGCACAAATCACCAGGGCCTGACGCTGCGACTCGCGCGGAATGTGCCGCTTGAACATGTTGACCTCGTTGTCGCCGCGAATCTCGCTCCAAACTGTGGCAAACACCACAGACATCGTCGTGACTTTCACACCACCCGCGGTCGAGGCACTGCCGGCTCCAACGAACATCAGCATGCCAGCGAAGAACCACGTAATTTGTTTCATGGCACCCACGTCAACCGTGTTGAAACCAGCGGTTCGCACTGTGACCGACTGGAACAGGCCTGCTTGGAACTTCTCCCATATGGCGAGGTCCCCCATCGAGGCATTCCACTCCAGGATCGTGAACCCGAGCCAGCCCATCGCCAGAAATACCGCCGTGGCGGCAAGAACAATTTTTGCATGAAGCCCAATGGTCCGACGCGGTCGCCATGAACCCCACAAAACTGCGATGACAGGGAACCCCAAACCTCCCAACACAACAGCAGCCATCACCGTGAAGTTAATTATCGGATCGGACACGTAGTCTTCGAGCGAGTTGCTGTAGGTCGAGAAGCCTGCATTGTTGAACGCTGAAACTGCGTGGAAGATGCCGTTCCACAGGCCCTCGAAGAGACCCTGGTCGTAGGTAAACCAGAACCGCATGGTCAGGATCATCGCCACGGTCGCTTCCACGATTCCAGTCACAACCAGAATGGCCCTGATCACGCCCTTCACGTCCCCAAGGTCGAACGCACCTATCTCGGCCCGAGCGATGATGCTGCGTCGAAGACCCACCTTGCGAGACAGCACCAGTCCGATCATTGAGGCCATCGTCATGATGCCCAGTCCGCCGAGTTGTATGAGCAACAGAATGATGAGTTTGCCGAATCCGTTCCAGGCCGTTGCGGTATCCACCACGACAAGTCCAGTAACAGTTACAGCCGATGTTGCGGTGAAGAACGCGTCGAGTACCGCTACATCGGTCTGGTCGTTCGACGAGACTGGCAGCCACAACAGGATGGTGCCGAGAGTGATGGCGATGCCAAAAAGTCGCAGGACAAGGCGGGCCGGATGGGGCGACTCGCGCTTGGAAGATTTGCGTTGCAGGATCCTCGGAAAAGACGCGGCTCGCATTCCAGAGGTCATCGGCAAAGCCTATTGTCTATTCGGGTCGCCATGGCCCATCGTGGGTCACGAGTTAGCGTCCGAGCGCAGATCCTTGGAGAGCTGACTCTCGAACTGTTCATCGCTGGGGAGCTCTATGAGACGGTGCTGCAGCACAGGTCGTCGCCCCTCATTGAAGTGCCGCCGACAGAGCAACTCGTAGCTGACCTCAGCTTCAAGATCATCGGTGTCACCTACGACCACAACATCGCCATCATAGGTGAGCTGGCCATTTACGAGTCGAGCATTGAAGATTGCCCCTTCGCCGCACCAGCAGCGGGCCTCAACCTGAAGCTCAGAGCGTTCATCTGCGATCTCAAGCAACCGCTTGGTACCGGGAAACAACAAGCCGCGAAAGTCAGTGATCAGCCCGAACGCATAGACGTCTGCGGCCAATTCATCTACCACCATAGACATCTGCTCGACCTGCTCAGCCGTGTAGAACTGAGCTTCGTCGGCGACAAGGTAATCAAGTTTGCCGCGGCGCACCATCACGCTCTTCGCAAGATCAAAGACGTTCATTTCCGGGTCGACTTCCACAGCGTCGTGGGTGACGCCAAGTCGACTCGTCACACGTCCCTGCTCACGACTCAGCCGCGTGAGCAGCAGACCGCGGAGGTTGCGCGAACGAAGGTTGTGCTGGATCTGCAATGCCATGGTGCTCTTCCCCGACCCCATGGTGCCGAAGTAGAAACGAAGCTTTGCCACATGTCCCCCAAATGAACAAGACGGTAGGTAACCGATTCTGCCACGAACTCAGCGGCTGAAATCCACGACCTCGCTGAGCAGAGGCATCGAGCTCTGCGCTCCCGGCCGGGTAACAGACAAAGCCGCGGCCGCAGCCGCCTGAGTCGCGGCGCCAACGATGTCCAGTCCAGACACCAGACCGGCTGCAAACGCACCGCAGAAGGTGTCTCCGGCGCCGGTGCTGTCGATGCTCGTCACTGCGATCGAGGAGACCTCGATGACCTGCTCGCCGGTACAAATGACGACGCCTTCGGACCCTCGGGTCGTGATAACAATTTCTGGCCCCACGATCATCCTCGAGAGAACGGCCGTCTCTGCGACGGTACTGGGGCTGGCCTCGCCAGTCAGAATGCCCAACTCTGTCTCGTTCGGAATAAGCACATCCACATGGTCGAGAAGGTCCTGGGACAGTCCCCGCGCTGGAGCCGGATTCAAGATGACGGTCCCGGCTGCCGCCTGCACGGCTGCCAGCACACCCTCATCGGGGACCTCCAACTGCACAAGCATCACGTCAGCCTCGGCGATCAGGTTGGCCGCACGACGCACGAAGCCAGCGTCGATCGCCTGATTCGCGCCGGGACTCACAACTATCTGATTCCCACCGTGCGCGTCCACAGCGATGAATGCGGCCCCGGTTCGTGTGCCGACAAGGCTCTGCAGGCCAGTAAGGTCAACGCCACTACCTGACAGCGAGTCCCGTAGCAGCTCACCGGGTTCGTCGTCCCCCA
The DNA here is from genome assembly GCA_964446225.1 of uncultured Acidimicrobiales bacterium. Taxonomy (GTDB): domain Bacteria; phylum Actinomycetota; class Acidimicrobiia; order Acidimicrobiales; family Poriferisodalaceae; genus CAYUOD01. The sequence goes on from CAYUOD010000225.1 coordinate 2,779, forward strand.
CGGCTCCAATGAACGAAACGTCGGCACCCATTCGGGCTGCCGCTACCGCCTGATTCGCACCCTTTCCACCGGGATGCAGCGCGTAGTCGCCGCCCAGCACCGTCTCGCCCTCACCGGGGAGGCGTTCAACGGGCGCCACAAAGTCGATGTTGGCACTTCCGACTACCACTATCTGGGTCATTGGCTACTCCAGATCCACAATCGCGTCATACATCAAGTCGAGGATCGCCTGCCCATCGACTTCATAGGCAATCTCAACATTGGCTGGGCGCACCTTGTAGCCCTTGCGCTCATCGACCACCGACATGCCACGGGTGAGGGAGCCCTGTAGCTCGATTTGCATGTTGCGCTCGGCGAATCCGAAAAGATGCGGATGCGAGACGGCCGCGACCGAGCAGGGATCATGCAGAGGACTCAACGGTTCGCCGGTTCGCTTTGCGCCAACCTCGAGCATGAAGCTGAGCACCTTCTGAACCGGGGCCAGCCTCTCTGGGTTAAGCCTTGCAACACGCTCAACAAAACTCTCATCCAGCAGAACCTGGTGGGTTGCATTGAGGCCACAGACCCTCATTCTGGCGCCCGAACGGAGCACAACGTCCGCTGCCTCCGGGTCCACCCAGAAGTTGAACTCCGCGGCTGCTGTCGTGTTGCCGCCGCCTACCGACCCACCCATGATCGAGATACCTGCGATGCGGCCTACAAAGTCCGCGTCGGCCTGGATTGCGTGTGCAATGTTCGTAAGCGGTCCGATCGCGATAATCCAGAGGTCGTCGTGCTCTCGACTCATTCGCAACAAGAAGTCCGTTGCCGACTCGTCGCTCAGTTCCGTCTCGATTCTTGGCAAGACCGCGCCACCAAGTCCTGTTTCACCGTGAACCTCACTAGCGAACTGTCCCTCAACACTCAGCGGCTTGGCGGCCCCTTCGACCACCGGACAGTCCAGGCGCGCCAACTGCGCTGCGTACAACGCATTTCGAGTGGTGTGCTGAAGCGGCACGTTGCCGCTCACCGAGACCAGACCTACGACATCCAACCATTGAGCAGCGAGCACAATCGCACAGAGATCGTCCGTTCCTGGATCACAGTCAATAACGACCTTTGTCACGAACTCTCCTATTGGCACCAAGACGACATGGCGAGCTTAGGCACTAGCCAGAGGGCGCGCTCACCCGCGGGTCGGTGTGTGGCTGGCATGCGGTGCCCCGTGTATCTAGGCTCTCGCAATGCGTTTCCTGCTCCTGCTGTTCTCGATCGCGCTCCTGGCGGCTGCCTGTTCCGCATCAGAGTCGACCGAGCCGGCCCCCACGACACAAAGCGAGGCTGCTCCGACAACGACGTCAACATCGACCTCAACGACCACGGCGACCACGGCTCCTGCAACCACGACTACGCCTGCGACTTCTGCGCCGACGACCACGACCGCCCCGGCAACTACGACAACCACGACGGCTGCACCGGATCTCGCCAACTGTCCCGCCCCAGGAACCACGACCACCGCCAGCATCAGCGTGGCCGGACGCGATCGCTCCTTCATTGTCCAGATCCCAACTGCAGACGATGACCCGGTCACGAATAATCAACTCAGACCGGCCGTATTGAACTTCCACGGCCGCTCATCGACGGGCCTTCAGCAGGCCGTGTACTCACGCTTGGCGGCGTCAGCGAATCCGCTCGGCATGGTTGTCGTCACCCCGGATGCCGTGGGAAGCCCCAGACAATGGCTTATCGAGGGGGTACAGACCGACGAACCGGCGTCCGTCAACTTCGCGAACGCCCTCATGGATGAACTCATATCGGGCTACTGCATCGACCCAGACCGCATCTATGCCACCGGCTTCTCATCCGGTGGCCTGCTGAGTTCGTTCCTGGGCTGCCTCGCAGCAGACCGGATCGCGGCAATCGCCCCCGTCGCCCTGACCGCCTGGGATGACGCTCTGTGCGGGGCTGCGGAGCCTACGCCGATCATGGCATTCCACGGAACAAGTGACGGCGTCATCAGCTTCACCGGCGAACCCACGACCCTTGTGCCCTCAGGGCGTCTCGGCGACGTGCGCGAGAACCTGGCGTCGTGGGCAGAACACAACGGCTGCGCTCAGGGCCCAACCGAAACGCAGCTCAGCACCGATGTACTCGCTGTCGAGTGGGACTGCCCTGAGGGAGCCGACACGATATTGTATGTAATCGAAGAGGGAGGGCATACGTGGCCTGGGGCGATAGGACT
>CAYUOD010000226.1:0-2382 GCA_964446225.1 uncultured Acidimicrobiales bacterium
GCGATGGCCTCTACGCGGGCGTAGACATCGTCGCTGTAGTCAACGATTGGTGACCACGAGATCGGAGCTGCAACACCTGCTGCAATAACGAGCTGGGTCTGCAGACCAATGACCTCTTTGATCCAGACCTTGCAAGCCTGCAGTCCGTCGGAAAGCACATCCTCGTCAACCTTGGGCGCGCCGTCGGCGTAGTAGGCGAACGACTGCTCGGTGCCGCCAGCTTCGACCATCATGACAGCGACATCGCCGTCATCCAGTAGGCGGCCGGCGACGACCATCTCGAACGTCGAGTCGGTTGACTCTTCATGGGTTGGGTGAGGGATCCAGGTTCCGTCGGTGCTGTACGCAATGCGTACGGCTCCGATTGGTCCCTCGAACGGGATGCCAGACAGCGTCAAAGCTGCACTGGCGCCGTTGAGCGCGATGACGTCGTAGGGATTTTCTCCATCTACGCCAAGAATCGTACCCACGACGTGGGTGTCGTTACGGTACCCGGACGGGAATGACGGACGCAACGGACGGTCGATCAGGCGACAAGTGAGGATCGCGTCCTCAGATGCACGTCCCTCACGACGGAAGAACGAACCTGGGATGCGGCCTGCGGCATACATCCTCTCTTCAATGTCCACGGTGAGTGGAAAGAAATCTGCGCCTTCTCGGGCAGATCCTGCGGCTGCGGTAACCAGGACGACGGTTCCGTCGATCTTGGCGGTTACTGCACCATCGGCGAGCCCGGCAAGTTTGCCGGTCTCGAAGGTGATTACTTTGTCGGAACCAGATACCTGGCCCGATACTGAAATGGCTTCTGCCATAATTTCTCCTCTTCCCTCAGACCCTCCGAGGGATTCGTCTTCTGACCAGCAATCGAGACACCAGAATTAGTGCTCATAGGGCTGGATGCAGATTTTTGTCTCGAAGCGCTTTGCTCCGAGAACAAGCAAATGGGACGGTCAGTGACCGTCCCATTGGCAAGTAATTTAGCGCCGAAGGCCAAGCTTGGCGATGATGGCTCGGTAGCGCTCTACGTCATTCTTCTGGACATAGTCCAGAAGGTTCCGTCGCCTACCGACCAGCATCAGCAGCCCTCGTCGGCTGTGGTGATCTTTCTTGTGCACCTTGAGGTGCTCGGTGAGGTGCTTGATGCGTTCGGTGAGAAGCGCAATTTGTACCTCTGGGGAGCCGGTGTCTGATTCGTGCAGACGGTGCTCACCAATAGTGTCTTGTTTCGCTGGAAGCATGGACGATCCATCCTGTGTTCAAAGATTCAGGCGATAGTCAGGACCTCAGTGCGAGGTGACAAGAAGCGTGCTCCACTGAGCCTGGTGCTATCCCTAGGGCGCCGATTTGCGCCTCGTCAATGATAGCAGCCCAGCAGCGCTCTGTGGGGACGGACTAGTAGAGGTCCCCGAGTTCGACCTCTACCTGGGCGACATCGGACTTCAACTGGGCTGCGAGCGCCTCGATACCATCGAAACGTTGCTCGTCGCGCAGTCGAGTCAAAAACTGAAGAGACGCGGCCTCATCGTAGAGATCTCCGCGAAAGTGCAGTAAGTGCGCCTCGATGAGCGAACGATCGGCATCTTCGTAGAATGTCGGCCGCTTTCCAACATTGATGGCTGCGGCGTAGCGGGTACCGTCGGGCCGTGTGTAAATGCCGGCGTACACGCCGTCGGCGGGCAGCAGCAGATCAGGCGCGGTTGGCAGGTTCGCGGTTGGGAAGCCGATGGTTCGCCCGCGGCGGTCCCCTACCGAGACCGTGCTGCGCACCTCAAACGGGCGACCCAGCATGCGGTTTGCGGTTTCAACGTCCCCCGACGAGATCAGACCACGGACAATCGTCGACGAAATCGTATGATCCAGGCCTGCGCTTGACACCAAGGGCAGCCCAAACACAGTGAACCCCCGCTGCAGGCCGACCTCGGTGAGAAGCTCGACGTTGCCAGCACGGTTCTTGCCGAAGTGAAAGTCCTCCCCGACAACAACAGCTTTGGCGCGCAAGCACTCCACCAGCACCTCATCAATGAAGTCCTCAGGAGACTCCTCACGACGGAGCTCATCAAAGCGCACGACCACCGTGTAGTCCACCCCTGTGCTCTCGAGGAGCTCCAGCTTGAGGTCAGGGGGCGTAAGAATCTTCGGGGCGGAGTCTGGTCGGACGATATTGGCCGGGTGGCGGTCGAATGTCACGACTGCTGTCTTGGCTCCCCACTCGGCAGCCAGCCGGTGCATCTCAGCGATGACCGCGCGATGACCGCGGTGCACACCGTCGTACGCGCCTATTGTCAGCACCGTGCCGCTCGGCGGCTTCGGGCACCATTCCATGTCTCGGATGATCTCCACGCTCAGACGCTATCGAATTCTCGCGGCGACACAGAACTTGCT
>CAYUOD010000226.1:2482-4987 GCA_964446225.1 uncultured Acidimicrobiales bacterium
GAGAACGAACCGATGTGGGTGCGCCTCAGATTCTTGAGGTGCCCTCCGCCGCCGAGCGCAGTCGCGATATCTTCAGCCAAGGTACGAATGTAGGTTCCCGCTGAGCAGCGAACCGTGAGTTCGTACTCCAGAGGGTTGGCACCAGCGACAACAACCAAGGAGTGGACGGTGACAGGGCGGGGTTCGCGTTCAATCTCGATGCCTTCACGAGCGAGTTCGTGAAGGCGCTTTCCGTCTACCTTGAGCGCTGACACCATCGGAGGAATCTGCATAATGTCGCCCACAAACGATTCAGCAGCGTGAGCCACCGACTCAAGGGTCTGGTCGCCCATGTCGAACGTCGCCGTCACTTCACCGGTGTCATCGAGGGTGCTGGTACTACTCCCGAGCACGAGAGTACCCACGTAGGTCTTAGGCAGCGCGGTGAAGAAGCGCAGTGTTCGCGTCATGTTGCCAACGCCTAGCAGCAACAATCCGGTGGCAGGAGGATCGAGCGTGCCTGAGTGCCCCACCCGGCGCTGGTTCAAGAGGCTTCGGGCTCGCGCGACGACGTCGTGAGATGTCCAACCAACCGCTTTGTCGACGACCAGCAGACCATGAGGACCTGACTGTCGGTTGCGTGCCACTAGTCCGAATCGTCGATATCACGCAGGATCTGTTCGATCCGCAGCCCGGCAGAGATTGCCGGATCGGGGCGAAAGTCCAGCTCAGGAACACGACGGATGCGGGTCTGTTGCCCAACGCTGTATCGCAGCTTCCCGCGGTACTTGCCAAAAGCAGCCAGGGCATCTGCCACAGACTCATCACTGCCCTCATAGACATCGAAAAATATCTTCGCCTTGGCAAGCTCGTTGTCGACCTCGACGCCGGTGATGGACACACCATCGAGGCGGTCATCGTCGATGTATTGAAGTTGCTCGGCAATAATCTGATGCACGAGGGGTCCGACGCGGTCCGAGCGGGTGAAACTAGACCTGGATGATCCCTTGCGGCTCATGACATACCCCTAGGTAACGGGGATCTCGCGATCCTCGTATGTCTCGATAATGTCGCCGGGCTTCAGATCCTGGAAGTCGGTGAGTCCGATTCCGCACTCGAAACCTGCGGCGACCTCTCGCACATCCTCCTTGAAACGGCGCAGTGATGAGATAGCGCCTTTCCAGATGATGGTGCCGTCGCGCAGGAACCGAACCTTTGAGCCACGCGTGATGACTCCGTTCTGAACCCAACAACCGGCGATTGCGCCAATTCGAGGTACCCGGAATATCTCCCGGACCTCGGCGTCACCGGTAACGATCTCTTCAAACTCGGGCTCGAGCAGACCAAGCATGGCCTTCTCGATGTCCTCAATAAGCTTGTAGATGATCTCGTAGGTCCGGATCTCGACGCCCTCAAGCTCAGCCAACGATCGCGCTTTGCGGTCGGGACGCACATTGAAGCCGATAATGGTCGCGTTGGATGCCATCGCCAACTGAACATCGTTCTCGGTGATCCCGCCAACGCCACGGCTCACAAATGCGAGCGAGACGTCTTCGCGGGCCAGCTTGTTGAGGCTTTCGGTGGTGGCCTCAAGGGAGCCGTGCACATCTGCTTTGATGATGAGATTGAGCGTCGCAGCCTCACCAGCCTGAATCTGCTTGAACAGGTCCTCCAGCTTGGCTCCGCCACCCGTACCGGCTGCTGCTCCACCCACGGCTGACTGGCGTCGCCAGTGCTCGCGGGTCTCAGCGACTTTGCTCGCGGTCTTCTCATCTGGGGCAACCACAAAGCTGTCGCCAGCCTCAGCCACAGCAGAAAGCCCAAGGACCTGCACCGGAGTCGAAGGTGGGGCTTCTTTGACCTGTTCGCCCTGGTCGTTAATGAGAGCACGCACACGACCCCAGGCCGCACCAGCGACAAGTGGATCACCAACACGCAGGATTCCCTCTTGCACCAGAATCGTGGCGACCGGGCCACGGCCCTTGTCAAGGTTGGCCTCAAGCACGACGCCACTTGCGCGGCCCGACTCTCGAGCTACGAGCTCCTCGATCTCAGAGACAACTACAAGCTGCTCAAGGAGGTCATCGATCCCGAGCTCCTGTAATGCAGAGGTTTCCACAACGATCGTGTCGCCGCCCCATGCCTCAGGCACAAGGTCGCGCTCAGCGAGTTGGGTGAGCACACGCGCTGGATCGGCGTTCTCGCGGTCGATCTTGTTCATCGCAACGATGATGGGAACGTCAGCGGCCCGCGCATGATCGAGTGCCTCAAGCGTCTGCGGCATAACGCCGTCATCGGCTGCGACAACCAGCACGACAATGTCGGTGGCATCGGCTCCACGTGCACGCATCGCGGTGAACGCTTCGTGACCGGGCGTATCGATGAATGTCATCGGATGACCATCTTTGATGACCTGATAGGCACCAATGTGCTGGGTGATACCGCCAGCCTCGCCTGCGACAACATTCGCAGAACGGATCCGGTCCAGCAGCAAGGTCTTGCCGTGGTCGACATGACCCATGACCG
>CAYUOD010000227.1:0-3490 GCA_964446225.1 uncultured Acidimicrobiales bacterium
GGGCAAGACGACGACTCTTGCCGGAATCATCGATCACATCAATAACACCCGCGACTGCCACATCATCACCATCGAGGATCCCATCGAAGTCCTGCACAGGGATGGCCGTGCTTCGATCAACCAGCGCGAAATCGGCGTCGATGCCGACAGCTTTGCCCGCGCTATGCGAGGAGCGATGCGCCAGGACCCTGACGTCATTCTCGTGGGCGAGATGCGCGACGAAGAGACGGTGCGCGCAGCCCTCGGCGCTGCGGAGACCGGTCACCTGGTGCTCTCGACTTTGCACACGATCGATGCAACGGAGACGATCAGCCGTATTGTCGATTTCTTCCCGCCTCACCAGCAGTCGCAGGCAAGGCACAGCCTCGCAGGCACGCTGCGTGGCACGATTTGTCAGCGCCTTGTACCGACCGTTGATGGTGACGGTCGCGTGGCCGCCCTTGAGGTGATGGTGGTGAACGGACGTATTCAGCAATGCATCGTCGACTCGGGCCAGACTGCCGGTCTCGAGGAAATAATTGCGGACGGCGAGTACTACGGCATGCGTACTTTCGATCAGTCCTTGGCTGACCTGTACGGCGCTTCTGAGATCGATCTCAATCACGCAATGTCTTCGGCATCCAAGCCTCACGACCTGAAGGTTGAGCTGCAACTGCGAGGCTATTTGGACTCGAATGGAAACGTAATCGATGGCTCGGTTGCCGAGACCGATCAGGACGGAACTGAGTCCAGCAACTCCAACAATGATCTTCTGGGACACCTTGCTGCTCTGCAGACCCGCCCAGTCTGAGCTGTGGAATTGGTCACACTTGCTTGAGTGTGATGTGCTGTGAGTGATCAAATGCGGTGCGCACTAGGGGGACCAGTTGCAAATCACGTTTTACGGTGTTCGTGGCTCAACGCCGGCGCCGGCAGAAACATCGCGACGATACGGCGGTAATACAAGCTGCGTGCTGGTCCTGTGTGATGACGCTGCCCCGATTCTGTTCGACCTCGGCACCGGTGCGCGCACGATCGGCGCCAAGAAGGAACAGCCGCTCGATGCAACGGCTCTGGTGAGCCATCTGCACTGGGACCATGTGCAGGGGTTCCCATTCTGTGCTGGAGTTCTGCGTAAGGGCTCTCGCGTTAAGATCTACGGCCCGAAGCAGTCCGACGGCAGCTTTTCTGAGAGCCTTCTGAGCTGCCTCCGACCACCGTTCTTCCCTGTTGAGATGCACGAACTTCCCTGTGAGACGGTGGTGAGTGAGCTTTCGAATGAGCAGATCAAACTTGGCGGAGCCGAGGTGGTTGTTCGCTCGGTGCCCCATAAGGGTGAGACCAACGGCTACCGCGTCACCTCAAAGGGGTCGAGCGTCGCCTACGTCCCTGATCATCAGCAACCCCGTGATGCAACCTATGTTGATGCCTCAGTTCTGGAACTTGCTCACGAAGTGGACCTGCTTATTCACGACGCGCAATATACCCCTGAGGAGTTCGCTGAGCGGTCAGACTGGGGGCACTGCACGGTCGACTATGCCGTTGAGGTGGCTCGGCAGTCGGGCGCCAGGTGCCTTGCGCTGTTCCATCATGATCCTGCTCATGACGATGAGATGATTGACGAACTCCTGGCGCGTGCTCGAGGTCTGGCCGGTGGAGCGTTTGATGTGATCGCCGCAAGCGAGCATCTGACGCTGGAAATCTGACGCTGGAACTTTGAATCCAATCATCTTCTAGGCTGCGTGCGGACCACGAAAGGGTAGGCAATGAGTGATGCCGTCATCGATCCGGGCGAGTACCGGAGGACACTGGGGCTATTTCCGACTGGAGTGGTCGTGGCCGCGGCGAGTCACGGTGGTGAGCTGAGTGGCATGACCATCGGGTCGTTCACTTCGGTGTCGATCGATCCTCCGCTGATTGGTTTTCTGCCGATGAAGGATTCTGAGACGCTTGAGCTTCTGAAGAAGTCGGGAGCGTTCTGCATCAATGTTCTCTCAGCCGAGCAGAACCACATCTGTATGCAGTTTGCGACCCCTGGCGAGGATCGGTTTCGGGGCGTCTCTCACAGCCCTACGGGCACGGGAAGTCCGATGATCGACTCTTGTCTTGCCTGGATGGACTGCACCGTGCACGACATCGTTGATGCTGGCGACCATATGTTTGTCATGGGTCGCGTGCAGAAGCTCACGACGAACACCTCTGATGGCAATCCTCTCGTGTTCTACGGTGGAGACTTCGGCACCTTCTCAGCTCTGGACTAACTAGTGGACCTGGCGCGTATCGCGTTCGGCGTCGTCTTCCTGTTCGCTGGCGGAGCCAAGTTGGCTGACCGCTCATGGGTTGCGAGCGCTGCGGAGTTCGGACTTGGTAGTCGGACTGCCTGGCTGGTGCCGGCTACAGAGATAGTCCTTGGCGCGCTTATTGTCACGGCCGTGAGTGGTCCGGTGGCCGTCGCGGCCGGAATTGGGTTGCTCTTGGCGTTTACTCTTGCGATTATCAGCCGCCTGAGGGCTGGACGGATAGTCGTGTGCGCCTGTTTCGGGGGTTGGTCGCGCCGGCCACTGTCCTGGCGCAGTGTGGCGCGAAACGGCGCATTCATTGCTTTGGGACTGTTGGCGCTGTAGTCCCGGAATCCCTCGCATAGATGCGTAACTGGATCGGCTATGACCCCCGAGACTTACGCATCTATGGCACAAAGGGGTGGGTCTTCGTCAAGTTAGGCCTTGATCTTGAGGATTAATCTCACCTAGAGTGTTGCTCCCACACGAAATACCACCAGGAGTGACAACATGCAGATGTCTGATGGCCCACTACGGTCCCTTGATGTGGTCAAGTCACGTGAGACCGCCCGTCAGAAAAGGCTTCTACGGATTGGCCTGTTTATGCTGCCAATCGCTGCCTGGCTGTGGTTTCGTATCTCCTCGGGGCGCCCCGTCACTCCCGGTTTTCCTTCGCTGCCCGAGGCCGATCTGCTGCTTCCGATCGGTCTGATTGTCATTCTCGGCAGCGTCATCGTGTTGCCGATGTTGCTGTCTGGCCGTTCACCCCACGTGCGCTTGGACCCCGAAGAAGTCAACGTGCGCCTTAAGGACGTCGTTGGCATTGGCAGCGCCAAAGAAGAGGTCGAGCGCACTCTGACCCTGTTCCAAGCACACAAATCCTTTCAGGATCAGATGGGCGGCAACCCACGCAAGGGGGTGCTGTTTGAGGGTCCTCCCGGCACCGGTAAGACCTATATGGCCCAGGCCATAGCTGGCGAAGCGGGCGTTCCGTTTCTGTTCGTGTCGAGTTCGGCGTTCCAGTCGATGTACTACGGCCAGACGAACCGCAAGATCCGCAGCTACTTCAAGGCCCTGCGCAAGGCAGCGCGAGCCGAGGGTGGTGCAATTGGTTTCATCGAGGAGATTGATGCAATTGGCGCAGCTCGATCGGGCATGGGCAACTCCTCAGGCCGTGAGGGCATCAGCGGTGTTGTCAACGAACTGCTGATTCAGCTGCAGTCCTTTGATGA
>CAYUOD010000227.1:3590-4973 GCA_964446225.1 uncultured Acidimicrobiales bacterium
CTGGACAAGAAGCGCCACGTGGCCGACCTGGATCAGCCTGAGGTGCGTGACCGCATTGCGGCCATGACGTTCGGCTACTCACCGGTCATGCTCGAACATCTTCTCGATGAGGCGCTCGTCTGGGCGCTGCGCCGTGATGCAACAGCCCTCGACATGCATGACATCCAGCAGGCCAAGTTCACTTCGGAGTTGGGTCTCAAGCAGCCGGTCGAGTACACCCTCGCAGAACGCGACCGTATCGCCACCCACGAGGCTGGCCACGCAACTGTTGCGCATCTCGTCGGAGCGGATCGCAAACTGGAAGTGCTCTCAATCATCAAGCGCCGTGATGCTCTGGGCCTGCTTGCTCACAGTGATACCGAAGAGCGGTTCATGAGCACGCAGTCAGAGCTTGAGGCGATGCTCCAAATCACCATGGGCGGACTTGTGGCCGAGAAGCAGATGCTCGGCGAGTTCGGCACCGGCCCATCGGGCGATCTGCAGGCCGCGACCAAGCTTGCATCTCGCATGGTGGGTAGCTTCGGCATGGCCGGTTCGTTGATCTCCATGGATGCGGCGTCGTTCCCAGGCGCGGGAGATCTCGTGGCCAAGGTCCTGAGCGACAAGGCCTCGCGGGCAAGCGTTGAAGAGCTGCTGCAGACCGCCCGCACACGGGTCGAAGCGATGCTGATTGAACATCAGGCAACCGTTGAAGCCTTGCGCGATGCGCTCCTTGACAGGGATGAGCTCGTCGCCGCGGAGATCACCGATGTGATCGCCACCGTGAGTCTGGATCCGGTGCTGGACTTCACGGACTCACACAGCTAACAAGTTTGGTCTGGCGTTGATGAGCATGCGGGCGTAGCTCATCGACGTCAGACCGGGGTCGTGTTGCTACGAGATCTGTCGGTTGGGTGCGATCTTGACGATGACCCGCTCGCTCTCAATCGGATTCTCGTAGTCGGTGTCGAAGTACTTGCGTGAGAGCTGATCGATATGGTCGCGGGCCGCAGTACCGGTGACCGTGTCAACGACGGTGCCGCGCACCTCGCAGCGATTGAGCGGGTTCCCGGCTTCCCAGATGGTGACTGACACACGTGGGTCAGCCTGCATGGCCTTGAACTTCGCTCGGTGCACCTCGGTGTTGATGAGGAGGTGGTCCTCATCACAGTCCACCCACATGATGTTGTTCATGGGTCGGCCGTCGCTCAACAGCACAGCCAGCGCCGCGTAGTTGGGACCTTGGGCAAGTTCGCGTACTTCGGGAATCAGCATGTCTAGACGCTACTCAGCGGTGAGGCGCCACACGAGAAATGCAAGGTTGAGTGCTTGCTTGTGCCATGCCTCGTAGCGGCCCGAGTTGCCGAAGTGGCCGGATCCGAGTTCGGTGCGAAGCAAGATCGG
>CAYUOD010000228.1:0-4972 GCA_964446225.1 uncultured Acidimicrobiales bacterium
GTGCACTGTGGCAGTCGCCTCGTGCCCCGCAAGGGCTTCGACAACGTGATCCGGGCGGCCGCCCGCCTGCGTCACAGGAATCCGAAACTGCTTGTCCTCGTGAGCGGCAGTGGGCGGGATCGTCGTCGCCTCGAGCGTTTGTCCGAGGGACTCAGGGCACCGGTCCGCTTCATGGGCAGGGTGGATGATGCGCTGCTGCCCGAGATCTACGGGTCCGCGGATATCTTCGCCATGATGTGCCGCGTTCGTTGGCGGGGCCTTGAGCAAGAGGGCTTCGGCATTGTCTTTCTCGAGGCTGCTGCCGCGGGGGTACCGCAACTCGCAGGCCAGTCGGGTGGGGCTGCCGAGGCGGTTGCCCATGACGAAACCGGACTGATTGTCGATGACCCCAACTCGGTTGACCGGATCACCCGCGAACTCTCGACCCTCGTCGGTGACCGCGAACTCCGGCAGAGGCTCGGCGCTCAGTCTCGAGAACGTGCGCTTGCCTTCTCCTATGACAATCTTGCAAGCCAACTTGAGAAAGCACTCCTCCATGTCTAGTTCTGAAAGACCAGCTCTTGAGCGGCCGCTTCTCATCGCACTGTACGGAGGCGCCGGAATCTTCGTACTGGTCGAGATGCTGGCGCTGGCTGTCCCGGACTTCGGAGTCGTGGCTGCCGCGACCTCGGTGCTCATGTTCGTCGTTGGCACCGTCGCAATGGCAGTCGGACTCGTGCTTGCGGCTCAGCTGAGTCGTTACAAGCTCATATCCGTAGCCGACATCTTTTTGTTGCAGCAGGGGGTGTCAACTCAGCAGCGGATTCGTATGCTCGGAACCCTCGCTGTTGAGGTCATTGTCGGCCTCGGAGCCGCAATTGCCGACCCGACCGGCGGCGTGGTATTCGGCGTCCTGGCGCCGATGCATGCCCTAGGATTCATTGGGCTCTGGGCAGTCACCTGCGGCGAGTTCGCCGACCTCGATGACGAGCTATGAGAAGGCGGCGACGCCGCGTTCTGCAAGAATGACATACAGTCAAGTCTGAGCCTAAGGAGGCAACTCGATGATCGAAGAAGCCACCCTCACATCAACTGTGGGTGCATCGGCGGATGAGTGTTTCGCGGCTGCAATTGATGTCGTTGCTTATCCCGAGTGGGCCGCGGACATCAAGTCCGCTGAGATTATCGAGACCGGCGACAACGGGTATCCGACGCTGGTCACGTTTCGCGCGGCAGCCATGGGCCGCAGCACGACCTACACGCTGCGTTACGACTTCAGCCAGGCACCCGCTCGAATTGCCTGGAAGTTGGATGAGGGCGACGTCATGAGTCGTCTCGATGGCTACTACGAGTTCGCTGCGACCGACGAAGACACAGCGACCGAGGTGACGTACCACATCGGTGTCGAGTTGCGCTTTCCGTTGCCGGGCTTCGTGAAGCGCCGCGCCGAAGGCCGCATAATCCACACTGCGCTCGAAGAGTTTCAGGCCAGAGTCGAGACCGCAGATGGCGTCTGATCGCAAGGCGTCTCCACTCGGCGAGGCAACCGTAGCAACCGCCGAGAGCGTCGAGCATCTCCGCACCGCGACCATTGAACTGATTGCAGCAGCACGCTCTTTTTTGGACGTGGCTGAAATTGCCGTGGAGAATCCCGAGGTCATTCCTCAGGTCTTCCAACTGCTCACGAAGTTGGCCAACGTCTCGCCGATCTCTGATGATCTCACCGCTGATGACAATGAAGGCGCTGACCTTGACGACGCTGATATCGACGAGTCCGACCTAGACAGCAACGTCGTGAACATGAAGGGCGCGTAGAGGGCTCTTGTCAACTTACGTTGCGGGCATAGACATCGGCGGTACGAAGTCGTTGGGCGTCGTTATTGATGAGCAGGGCGTGGTCGTGGCCGAGAGTCGGGTGCCTACACCGCAGGGTGCTGAAGCTCTGTTGAGCACGGTCGAGGCGCTGGTCGAGGATCTTGGCAATGTCGTCGGCGAAATCTCGGCGGTAGGTGTCGGCGTTCCTGGACTAGTGACCGCCGATGGACTTTTTCGTTTCGCGCCGAACCTGGCAGAAGTGCGCGAACTGCCCGTTGGTGCTCTGCTCCGGGAACGGCTGGATATTCCCGTCGTGGTCGACAACGATGCGAACGCCGCGGCCTGGGCCGAACATAAATCTGGTGCGGCGGTGGGTGTCGACAATCTCGTTCTCATTACCCTCGGTACCGGTATCGGCACGGGAGTGGTGCTGGATGGAAAGATTCAGCGGGGTGCCTACGGATTTGCCGGCGAAGTAGGGCACATCATCGTTGATCCCGACGGAGCCATGTGTCCCTGTGGCCGCAGAGGATGCTGGGAAACGCTGGCGTCCGGCAGGGGGCTTGCCCGTATGGGCCGTGAACTGGTCGAGAGTGGCCGGGGTAACGCGATTCTGGTTCTGGCTGGCGGAGACATCGCCCTCATACGTGGTGAGCACGTCACTCGAGCCGCACGACGCGGCGACGAGGACGCTCTGACGCTCCTCAAGCAGTTCGCATGGAACATCGGTCTGGGACTCGCTAACGCCTCGGCGATACTCGATCCTGAGCTGGTACTCCTCGGCGGGGGACTGGTCGCCGAGTTGGACCTCCTCATTGATGACATCCGTGTTGCGCACAGCGAACTCGTCATGGGTGCTGGCCATCGTGAGCCCCTCAGAATCGAGCCGGTTGCCCTCGGAGAACGAGCCGGGGCGATGGGCGCGGCCTTCCTCGGAGCCGAGGCCGTTTCGTAGCAAACAAAGTGGTCGGAATGTCTCCAGCGCCGCACTAGCTTCTGCGTATGGAGTTCCGCCGGATCAACGCACTGCCGCCGTACGTGTTCACCATCATTGATGGTCTCAAGCTTGAGCTCAGACGAGCGGGCGAGGATGTCATTGATCTGGGCTTCGGTAATCCGGATCTGCCCTCACCGGATGTCGCCGTGGACAAGCTCGTTGAGGCCGCGCAGAATCCGAGGAACCATCGCTACTCGTCGAGCCGCGGTCTGCCGAAGCTGCGTGACGCGGTCGCTCAGCTTTACAAGCGCACGTTTGACGTGACGCTCGACCCAGAGACCGAGATCATCAATACCATCGGGGCGAAAGAGGGCTTCTCCCATCTCATGTGGGCGCTGCTTGGGCCGGGCGATGCCGTGCTCGTACCATCGCCGAGCTATCCGATCCACATCTACGGGCCGCTGTTTGCTGGCGCCGAGGTGCGAGGCGTTCCGCTGAGCACGGGAAGCGATTTCTTTGAGAACTTGGTTGAGCGTTTCAGATACGCCTGGCCACGGCCGCGGGTCATCGTGTTGTCTTTCCCCCACAATCCAACTACGACCTGCGTGGACCTGGAGTTCATGCAGCGCATCGTCGACTTCGCACGTGAGCACGAAGTCATGCTCGTCCACGACTTTGCCTATTCTGACCTGGGTTTTGATGGCTATCAGCCCCCGTCGATTCTGCAGGCCGAGGGTGCACGCGACGTGGCTGTCGAGTTCTACTCGCTTACCAAGTCCTTCTCGATGGCAGGTTGGCGGGTCGCATTTTGTGTCGGGAATCCAGAAGTCATTGCAGCTCTTGCGAAGCTCAAGTCGTATCTCGACTACGGCAGTTTCCAGCCGATTCAGATCGCGTCAATAGTGGCGATGAACGAGGCCAGCGATCATCCAAGAATTGTCAATGGGATCTATCAAGCACGGCGCGACGTCCTTGTCGATGGACTGACGCGTATCGGCTGGGATCTCGAACCGCCCCAGGGAACGATGTTTGCCTGGAGCAAGATCCCAGAACCCTATGCACACATGACCTCGGTGGAGTTCTGTTCGATGGTGGTCAAGGTGGCAAACGTGGCTCTGTCGCCGGGCGAAGGATTTGGGCCCGGCGGAGAAGGCCATGTGCGATTTGCGCTCGTGGAGAACGAAAAGCGCATCGCCCAGGCTGTCCGTAGCCTGCGCCAGGGACTGCCCGACCTGGCAGCATCTACATAGCCTCGGGGTAGCTGTAGCAGTCTGCCAGGCGCCGTTCACCGCGCGAGCGTCGGGCTCGAGCTGCTACATAAGAGATGCCGAGTGACTCGGCTACAAGGACAAGCTTTTCGCCCCCGACCCGTGTGCGTGTGATGGTGTCGGCAGTTCGCTGTGTCAGCACCCCGTCGTCGACCGCCTTGTTGACGAAATGGAGGGCCCGACTTTCTCCGTCGTGCAGGTTGACCTTGTACAGGGCAGTCTCTTCGACTTTGGCCTCGGGGTCATTTGAGTGGGCAATCACGAATGCGTCTGTCTGGTTGGCCTGGGGTCGTGATGAGATGACCCAGCGCACGAATGTTCTGCGGGTGTCGAGCAGAATGTTGGACGCTACTGCTCGGAGTCGCCGCTCATGTGGGTAGGTCACAATCCGCTCCCAGCACAACGCCATGAGCTGAGCGTCCACGTCCCGTGCGTTGTATCCGTGGCCGCGGGTACGGGAGATTCGGCGAAGTCCGGGCAGCATCGCCTGCAGCAGGGTTCGCGCGGCGATGTCATCTGTGGCTGCCCGTCGAGCGAGCGCGAGGAGCCGGGCATCGGTCTCCGGCCCGCTCTGGAGGCCACAGAAGTCAGAAAGTGAGCGCGCCCAGCCGAGATCGGGGTCCGTTTTCCAGGACCTCAGTGCACGGCGAGCTCTCGATGACCTGCATAGTGTGCTCCATTCATGGTCGAGATCCTGAAAGTTGTAGGACATTGTGCTGGCCTTCGTCGTCGGTCTGTTATCACACAGATCACGCTATGAGGGTCCAGATGGGGGTACCGGTACTCCCGGAGGCGGATGTATTGGACCTATGCTGAGGCGAGTCCGAAGCGTTTCGTGCGTCTCGTGATGCCATTTCGCCCGAGATTTCGATCAGACTGACGGATGCAAGTGGATCAAGTTGACAGAACTTCCTCAAGTTTTGTCTCTGGTGACCGACGCTGATCACCAGTACATCACCCACATTTGGCCAAC
>CAYUOD010000229.1:0-4969 GCA_964446225.1 uncultured Acidimicrobiales bacterium
ACGTTGGGCAGCGCGGCCGTATCTTCAAGCTCGTGAAGACCGCTGGCGAGGATGCTCCGCGGCGGGGTCCGAAGCTGTCCAGCCCCGACATCCGGACCTACTAAGCCTCCCCAACCCCGTGAAGCGTCGCTGGGTCCGGTATTTCGGAGCCAGCCAGCGCTTCACCGATGGGAAGGCGAGAACCGGGTCGCTGCAGCCAGCTTCACCGTTTAGCAAGGACATATCTGAAGCAGGCCATGCCGTCGCCAGGATGGTCTGAAGGCAGCACGCGCTCCCCCATCCGCCCGCAAGCTGATCCCAACGACTCAGGTAGCTTCGCCGGCTCCAACTGGGGTAGCTCTGCCGCCAGCCAGGCATCGATGCCGCTGCTCTCGGCATTGCTCAGAGTGCAGACGCTGTAGATGAGCTCACCGCCCGGCTTCAACATCTCAACCGCAGACGTCAAGAGATTGCGTTGGATCTGGACCAGTTCGCCGATCGCCTCGGGCCCAATATGCCAACGCGCATCGGCTCGGCGACGCAACGCGCCCAGCCCAGAGCAGGGTGCATCCAGCAGTATCCGATCAAACTGGGCACGCAGGCCTGGTTGAGTTCCGTCCATACTGACGACAGTGACACGGCCCTCGTAGTCCAGGTCTTTGATGAGATCGCCAATCGCCAGCGCCCGCCCCGGATGCAACTCAGCCGCAATCACGTGCGCACCAGTTGCGGCAAGCGCAGTCGACTTTCCACCGGGGGCAGCACACATATCGAGGAGCAAATCGTCTGGCTGCGCTCTCACACAATGCGACACCCACTGGCTTGCACGATCCTGCACATAGCCGTCCTTGCGGCGCGCTGTTGGAACCGGCTTGTTCATCGCCTCTAACGCGGCCAGAGCCGAATCTTTCCCGAGGTCCTCGCTCAACAACTTCACGACCCAGTTCGGATAGGACAGCTCTGTGGCCGCATCGGGGAACGTGACGCCCGAGTTGGCCACCTTACGCAGCACCGCATTCACAAGACCGGAAGCACGTTTGGGCGCCACCTCGACCGTCTCGCCGACGGCCGCGTGGGGCGGAAGTTTCATATAGACCAGCTGATAGGTGCCCATGCGCAGAACTGCACGCACGTCAGCATCCAGCTTGCGATTCACGAACTGCCCGTAGATGTGGTCGCAGGCGCGCATCATTCGCGTCGTGCCATAGACAACTTCGGTGACGAAGGCCTTATCTCGCTGCTCCAGATCGGAGTCGTCGAGAGCTGCGGGCAGCGCCCGTTGGATCCAAGCCTCGTCTCGTTCGAGGCGCAACAGCACATCACGCGCTATCTGGCGGCTTTTCGTCACGAGCCGAGCCGATCCGCCGACTCAATGTGTGCACCGTTCAGCCAGGCAGCGACTGCCATTCTCGGTTTGCCCTCCGGCTGCACCGTGACGAGCTCCAGTAGTCCATCGCCGGTGCCGACCAAGGTCTCAGAGATCTCTCCCGGGGCGAGCTGAGGACCCTCCGCAAGCCCGGCCTCATGGATCTTGAGCAACTTGTCGCGGAAGGTTGTACGCGCACCGCCCACACGAATGACCCGCTGGAGGTCCCGGGCTGGCGAATTCCAATCCAAAACGAAGTCCTCTGCGCTGAGTTTGTGAGCGTATGTCGGTTCACCAACCTGGGCCTGAGGCTCCCTCAGACCAGCTGCCAGGGTATCGACGAGCAATTCAGCTCCCAGCTTGGAGAGTTCATCTGACAGGCTCTGCAGTGTCGACGTCTCGGTAATGGCAAGCGATCTGCACGCGTAGATCGCTCCGGTGTCCAGCGTTACGTCCACGCCCATCAAACATACGCCTGTCTCAGAATCGCCAGCAAGAATCGCCCTCTGCACAGGGGCCGCGCCCCGCCACCGAGGGAGGAGCGAGAAATGGATGTTCACCATTGGCAGACGCTCGAGAAGCTGTTCGGGGACGAGGTGTCCATATGCCACGACAACACCCAGGTCAGCAGCAGCCACGTCATCAAGATCGTGAGTCACTGGGATACCCAACTCAACCGCCGCAGCCTTGACGGGACTCGGACTCGCATGGCCCCTACGTCCTCGGCGCTTATCAGCACGCGTGACGACCTGCACGATCTCATGGCCCGCTGCGTGAAGGGCTCTCAGAGGCGGGACGGCGATCTCTGGGGTACCGAGAAAGACAAGTCGATGGGGAAGGCTCGGGGGCTGGGCCAGATGCGTCACGGAAGCTGCAGACCGCCAGAACTCTGCGCAGCCAGTGGCTGCATCGCTCTCAGGCGGAGTTCCTTCTTGGCCACTTTCAACTGATCTCCGTCTAGATGATCGAGGAGCAGGATGCCATTGAGATGATCCAACTCATGCTGGAACAGGCGGGCGAGAATCTCATCCGCCTCAATCTCTACCTCGTTGCCGGCCAGATCGTGCCCTGTGACGAACACGATTTTCGGGCGCACGATCTCAAAGGACATGTCAGGAAACGAGAGGCAACCCTCATCGAAAGTCCACTCGCCCTCGGCTTCGCGCACCACAGGATTTACGAGCGTTTGCGGCCCCTCGCCAATGTCGTACACAAAGAATCTCTTCTGCACACCAACCTGAGGCGCAGCCAGTCCGAGTCCCTCAGCAGCACGCATCGTGAGCACCATGTCATGGCTAAGAGCGACGAGCCCACCATCGATATCGTCTATCTCATTAGCAACCTGACGCAGAACCGGATCACCGATCAGGCGGATCTCGTAGGGTGCTGGCTCATCAAGCGACATAGCCTCAAGGCTAGCGAGATCTGTGCGAAGTCTCGGTCAGACCCGCAGCGGATCAACCGCGACGCGCAGGCGGCCCAATGTTGGCCGTTCCACCTGAGCGAGTGCGTCGCCAAGAGTCCCGGAATCGTCAGCAAAAGCCAGCCAGCTACCGTCAGCGGGTCCTCGGAGATCGAGTGCCCCTCTCGCCTTGAGGCCTGCAACGTAGGTCGGCGCCGCGGTACCGCTGATTTGTGCCAGAGCCCTGTCAGGTGGAAATCCTAGGATCGTTCGCACAGTCCGCTCAGATTCAGCCACCCGCGCCGGATCGGCGGAGAGGATGGCCTGAATCGCGACATGACGCGGCTGTCGCGTCTGGATCACAAGACGTCCGCCGGTGCGTCCGCCGAGCAACCGTGCAGCACGGGCCATCTGCGCCATCGCCTGCTCGACCGCCCTGTAGCGGGGTGCGAGGAGTTCCCCGTCGATGTCCAGAAACACGACCACATCGGCTGCGGAGACCCGGTGGAGAACAGCTTCAGTACCGACGAGCAACGAGGCAGAGTCAGGAACAGCACCAGTATCCCCCGTCACCTCCAGGACGCGCCTACCAGCCAGAGCTTCGAGTTCTTCAGCGATGCGCTTCACACCCGGTCGCAGGCGTTTGAACTTCGTTGAGTGACAGCTCAGACAAACCTGCGGTCGTTCAGTCTCACAAACCGGGCAGACAAGGAGGTCCGCATCAAGGCGTACTGAGCTTCCACATTTCTCACAGCAACCAAGAGCATCACAATTTGCACAGCGCAGAAGCTGGGCGCGACCTTTGCGATTCAGCACACAGACCACGCGTCGATCGCCCCGCACGAGGTCGACGAGGCGCTCAGAAAACATCGAGCCCGGGCCTGGGGCATCTCCGCGTCTGTCGATGATCTCGGTTGCAGGCCAGCCAGCGCGCTCCTCGGCCCGCGACGGTGAGTACAGCTTGCCGAGCGCAAGTGTCGCGAGATCAGGAGTAGGACTGATCAGCACGCAGGGCACGCCTAGACGCCGAGCGCGCTCAACCGCTACATCGCGGGCATTCCAGGTTGGTGTCTGTTCGCCCTGCAGATTTTCATCGTGAGCGTCGAATACGACGATCGCGCTGCAGGCAGACATTCGACTGAAGATGGCTGAGCGTGGACCGATTCCGCTGATGCCGCCCGCAACCTTGGCCCAGTCCCGAGGCAATAGCCCAAGTTCGAGCCCTGACCGGCGGCAGCCTACGGCCAGTTCGCGCGCTCGACTCGCGGTGGGCGTCACTATCAGAAGCTGGCCCAGCGCGGCCGCTTGGCGAATCAGCGCCACCTCATCTGTATGGGGAGGACAGCGCACGACGGAAGTCGCTGGCTGAGCAAGCGCAGCCGCCAGGTTCTCGTAGGCAAGGCCCTGAGAAGGTGATCCTGATGCGGACGCTTGAAGAACTTTCTTCACCTGCACCGGAGGACTCGCCGTACGCAGTATCGCCGCTGTGCTGCCCGCCCAACGATGCGCAACCCAACGAGCAAGACTCAGAACTGACTCATCCGGACCTACGCCAGAGTGCTTGAGAAGCTCCTGCAGCGCGAGGTCCGGCGCTGGTTGGACATCCACTTCGGTGACCCAGCCTCGCACCCGCCTGCCGTGCAGCGGGATACGCACTGGGGTGCCGACCTCGACTGTTTGGGTCCAAGAGGCTGGTACGACATAGTCAAACTCGCGTTTGATCGCAGGCTCATCAGGTAGGACGCGCACGACGCGCAGGGCGGCCAGGTCCTCAGATTTCTGAGCGGCGGCGCGTGAAGTCGAGGCCGGCTTCTTGGGCCGAGGCGGGTCAGATTCGGGGTCGTCTTGGAAAAGACTGGCCTGGCTCATATGCGCCCAGACTAGTGATGGGCTGTGTCGCTGCTCGCGCAACTCGTGCCGAAACCGGAGGCCTTGGGATGGCAGCGACGCTGTTTTGGGCGGTGATGCGTAGCCTGATGCCGCTGAGCGCTATGACGTTACGCCTCACCGAGGAGAGGACGAGGACCCGCCGCTGCTCGCGGTCTAGAGACCCAGGACCGACTTCAGGTCATCGACCTTGTCGGTGCGCTCCCAGGTGAAGCCTTCGCCAGAGCGGCCAAAGTGCCCATAGGCCGCGGTTGGTGAGTAGATCGGACGACGCAGGTCAAGGTCACGCAGAATCGCCGCGGGGCGGAGGTCAAACACCTCGCCAACGGCCTTCT
>CAYUOD010000230.1:0-4955 GCA_964446225.1 uncultured Acidimicrobiales bacterium
CGCTCATGCCCATCTCTTTGGCGATCGCGTTCATCGAGATGTGCTGCACGCCACCTTCGGCGACCTGGCGCATGGCAATGGACTTGATCTCGTCCTGGGTGAGCTGACGGATTCGTTCCCGTCGCGATGTTGGTTCGGTTTCAGTCATCGTTGGTCATTGCCTGGGCTGCACTCAGCAGTGATCGTCGCTGCTGAGTGCAGCATAAGCGCAGGACTCCTCAGACTTGCAAAAGTTCGGAGCTGTCGTCGAAATTCTGGTCTTTGTGCCCAGGGGTCGAGTTCAGGCTTGCGTTGGCCCGGGCGGGAGTCACCACCATCAGAATGCTTGGCAGCACAAGCAGGGACATCGCGAGACTGAAGCTGATCATGATGGCCGTGAGTAGCCCGTAAACGGCGAACACCGGCATCGGAGCCAGACTCAGAGCCAGGAAGCCGAGGATGGAACTCAACGCCGAGATCGTTAGCGCACCGCCGGTACCGGCTCCTGCGCGGTTCATCGCAGTGAGTCGTGTCACGCCATGCTCCATCTCTTCGCGGAATCGCATGGTGAAGTGGGTGGCGTAGTCAATGCCGACACCAACGGCAATGGCCGCAAGAGTTGCTGTCACAGCGTTGATGCGGTAGCCAGCTATCTCCATGAACGCGTAGAGCCAGGTCACGACGAGCAGGATGGGCAGCACGGAGGCCACGCCGTAGCGAACTGAGCGCATGAACCCTGCGGCCACTATGAGACACAGAAGCAGGGCCAATGGCAGCGACAACGCCATGGCGTCGGTGAATGATTGGTATCCGCGCTCTTCTGTGATGCCGATGCCAGCAACCTCGGCGCTGGTCAGTTCGTTGTTGGATTCGGTGAGGTTCGCGGCCTCGGCCCTGAGGACGTCGTGAAGGAGAAAGACACCGCTCGCGTCCTCTTCGGGCACTGGCACCATGACCAAGAGTGTCGTCGACTGCACGTCGTCACCGAGGAACAGGAACTCCTCGACGTCTCCTGGGGTGAAGAGCACAGTACCGTCATCGGCCGGCAATCCGGTGGTGCGAGCCACCGAGTAGATCGCGAGGATCTGCTCTGGATTGTCGGCGAGTCCGTCACTGTCGCTGTCAGTGAGTTGCACGCCCGAAGTTGCTTCGACTGCGGCGAGCGCGATCGGCGTTGCCATCGTGGCACGTACGAGAGTTACCGCGTCATCGCCTCGGCTTACCGCGCCGTCGGTGTCGCGAACAATCGCTTCACCCGGCAGCGAGTCACTCAGATTCTCGTACACGCTGTCAAGGGTTCGGAGCGTGTCGGGACTCGTGAGGTCGCCCTCAACGATGATGACCCCAGGTCGCCCAGATCCGCTCGGAAAGTCGTCGCCGATCTTCTGAATTCCGGTCACAAAATCGGTCTCTGCAGAGAGGAAGTCGCTGATGTCCGCCCCAGAGTTGACGTTGAGTGCGGCACTAAACGCAAAGGCTGAAAGCAGCGCGGTGACGCCAAGGGTGACGTAGCGACGGCGAGCGAGAGTCTCGACAAGATTGCCGATCCACGGAATACGGTGTCCCGCGCTGCCGAGGTCCGCAGGCTGAATCTCGGAGTGCTGGCGTGCACGGCGTCGTGCGCTGCGCTGCGGCACGACGATGCTCAGTACGACGAACCCAGCGAGCATCGTCGCGCCGGCCACTGGCATGACAACAGTCGTGGCCACGGTGAGGCCTGCGAACAGAGTCATTGCTATAAGGCCCACCCAGCGGGCAACCGTGGTTGGACGAGAGTTGCGTCGGGGGAGGAGCCCGCTTTCTAGAGCGAGCAGAACTCGTGGGGCGAGGATGCCGAGGTAGAGGAACGAGAACGTGAGCGCGACTGCGGCTCCGATGCCGAACTCTGTGATGGCCTCGATTCCTGCTGTTGTGTTGGCGAGGAACGCCACGCCTGAGGAGACGAGCGCGAGCAGGATCGCCCCGAACACAGCGGTGAGGCCGCGGGGGTAGGCGTTGCTGGCCGTGGTTCCGGCCGCGAGTTCCTCGCGGACTCTACCCGTGGCGTGGACGAAGAAGTCCACCCCGAAGCTGATGGCCGAAATGGGTACGACGATACCGAGCAGCAGACCGCCGTTCATGCCCAACATGGTCATTACGGCCTGGAACTGAATGATGGAAATGGCGAGCCCGAGCGTCACAACGGCACCCGCCCAGTAGCTGCGCAGGAGGATGCTCACAAGCAGCAGAATCATGATGACGCCGAGTGCGATGAATGGTCCGGCGGTCAGGCCCTGCTCTTCGAAGGTGAGATTCTCATCAAGCGCTACGCCGACTACTTCGTTGGAGGAGTCTTCACCGCGGAGTTCTGTTTGCACGTCGCGGAGCCAGGCCTCCTGTTCTTTGAGCTGATCAGTTGCATTGAGCTCGTTGCTGGTGAATCGTGCGTCATCAAAGATCAGAAGGTTCAGAAGCGACTTCGCCTCCCAGCCGTTTGCTCCAAGCGCTGCATCGCCGCTGAGTCGATTCTGGTAAACGCTGGTACCGGCTTCCGGGTCGAGAAGCTGGCGCAGAACGGCCTGGACTTCGCTTTCCGACGCGGCAGCGAGGTCGCCGTCGAGTTCTGCGTCGACGGCTTCGGCGAGTGACCAGAGTCCTGCTGCTGTCACACCCATCTCGCGGTCTCGTGTGGTGAGGAGGTTTTCGTTAAGGTCAGCGTTGGAGCGCACGGCCTCGTTGGCCTCAAGGATTGCGAGCAGCGATTCCTGGCTCAGTACGTTGCCGTCCCCGGCCTCGACCACGAAGAGCGTGGCCTGGATGCTGGAGCTGGACTCGAAGCGCTCGTCCATATCTTCTTGGATGTCGAAGATGCCGCCGGTGGCGTTGAACTGTGGTTCGTCGGTCGAGCGGTTTGCTGCCAGGGCGACTGCTGGCAGGGTTACGACGAGTACCGCTATCACGACGAACTTGAGGTGGGTGTTGATCCATGAGAAGACTCTCGTGAGTCTGGGCGCTTCCTCTGGGTGCATACCGGATGTCCTTGTTGGTGGGGTTCGACTAGTACTTGTTAGTAGAGTAAGAGGTTATAACAAAAGTTTCAATGTGAAACAGGTCACACCATTGGCTGGCAGTGCTTGTGGATGACGGGCAAACGACGACAGGACTGCTATGACCTACCTTCAGAAAGCCGCACTTGGACTGGCTGTTATCTTTTTCGTCGCCGCGTGTGCAAGTGAGCCTGAGCGGGACGCGCAGGGCGAGATCACCGAATCCGGCGAACTCGACGCGTTCTCCATCGAGAGGGGCGACTGCCTCCAGACTCCAGACACCGAAACGGAGGTGGGTTCGGTCTCGGCCGTCCCGTGTGGTGAGCCACACGATCTCGAGGCCTACTACCTCTTTGATCTTCCAGACGGAGACTTCCCCACCCGTGAGGTCATTGATCAACAGACCGAAGAAAACTGTATCGCGGCGTTCGAGCCATATGTCGGGATCGACTTTGCTTCGTCCCGGCTGGATGCGCGGTCATTTGAGCCAACTGCCCTCTCCTGGGAGCAGGGTGATCGTGAGGTCGTATGTCTGGCCTTGGATCTCGCGGGCGAGCAACTCGTGGGTTCGGTGGCAGGCTCGGCTCAATAAGGCCGTCCCCGCAAATCCGGGTGTGGGCGAATCTTGGGGTCGCTAGATTGAGCGGATGACTCACTTGAGCGGCGAGACCAGCGCTATCAGTGCCTCGGGCTTGTACCGGGATTTCGGTGACACCCACGCGGTAAGAGGGGTTGACCTCGAGATCCCCACAGGCGAGATATATGGTTTCCTGGGACCCAATGGGGCTGGCAAATCAACCTGCGTTCGCATGTTGTGCACGCTGCTCATCCCCACGAAGGGAACAGCGCGGATCGCGGGCTTTGACGTCGTTAGCCACTCAGAAGATGTACGGCTGCGAATCGGTGTCGCGCTGCAAGAGGCCGCCCTCGATGACAAGCAGACGGGCCGGGAGATTCTGCGGTTGCAAGCTCAGCTCTACGGGCTGAGCAACGCAGATGTGGACCGTCAGGTTGACCACGCAGTCGAGTTCCTTGACTTGGGGACCGCTATTGACCGCATGCTGGGTACCTTCTCGGGCGGCATGAAGCGTCGGCTGGATCTCGCCGCCGCGCTCATTCACAAACCTGAGGTGCTGTTTCTGGATGAGCCGACCACCGGACTGGATCCGCCCAGCAGAAAGGCGGTGTGGGAGGAGATTCGCCGACTCAACGTTGAGGACGGTGTCACCATCTTTCTTACGACGCAGTATCTGGATGAGGCTGATGCTCTGAGCCATCGCGTAGGAATAATCAGCGACGGAAAGTTGGTGACCGAGGGCGAACCTGAGGTACTCAAGTCCAGCGTGGGTGACGACGTCATCGTGGTAACGGTTGCCGGAGATACCCAGATTGCCCAGGCTGCCCTGGCCGGTATCGAGGGTGTGAAGAAGGTTGACCCGGTTGGTCAGGAACTTGCGATCGGTGTAACCGATGGCTCTGCGCTGGTAAGTCCGGTCTCCGTGGCGCTGCGGGATGCTGGCGTAACGGTGATCAGCCTTACGCTTCGTAGACCGTCGCTGGATGACGTATTCGCGCACTTCACCGGTCATCACATTCAGGAGGGGCGGGGATGACTGTTGGCGTTGTCGCAAAGCAGACCCTTGCCCGTAGAGCCGGTTTCCTGCGCGACCTCACCTCTATGGGCAGCCGCTCGGTGCGATCAATCCCGCGTGAACTGGATTCAGTGCTTCCGGCACTGGTTGTGCCTGTGTTCTTCTACGTCGTGAATGTCGGCGCGCTGCAGGACCTCGCGGAGTCGGGTGTCGTTGACGACTTCAAAGCTTTCCAGTTACCAGTCGCGATCATTTTTGCCGTCACCGGGGTTTCCAGAGCAGGCATCCTGGTCACAGACATCCAGTCCGGCTACCTGGACCGTCTGCTCATGACGCCGATGCGGCGCAGCACGTTGCT
>CAYUOD010000231.1:0-4906 GCA_964446225.1 uncultured Acidimicrobiales bacterium
GACGCGTGACCGGTCGCTTGGGTAGCCGCTGCAAAGGAGTCGCCCGGTTGCTGAGCTGAGATCAACCCAGAATAGACAGGAGTCACGTAGTCGATCACCTGCGGAGCGATCGTCAGCTCGGCATCAAGCGTGCGCGCGACATCCCAGGCGTGCACAAGCAGCTCGAGTCCGATGATCTTGATGCCGATCTCCGCTGGGACATCGTGCTCACCAAGCTTGATGGTGCCAGCCATTCCGGTCTTGCGATATTGACTAATAGCCAGGTCGGCAAGCTCTGCGATTCGCGCTTCGGGTTCGCTGCTGTCAGGTAGGAGCTCGCTGACGTCGGCGCCCCGAGCAGCCGCCATAAAGTTCAGGCCACCAGCCAGATGCTCAAGGAGTTGATGAAGCGTGAACTCACTGCACGGTGTCTGGCGTTCACGGTCGGTCGCTGTGATCTGGCGTATGAGCGGCAGGATCGCAGCGAGACCAACCTCGGCAGCGAGATAGAGGTCCATGCCCTCCTGCGGACCGCTCGTCCACTCGTCCCAGCCAGCGTCACCCTCGGTCACTGCGGTCCCAAGACGACCCATGAAGTGATTCCAACCGTCGGTATGGCCGGCGATCTGATCGTCTGGAAGACCCTCGTGGCGCAACGTGACCTGAGTTCCGTGGGCCACCGGCTCGATCTCAATGCTCACTGTGCCTGCCGGGACAACCGCGTCGGCTCCGGCAAAATCCCAGTTCCACGCGATGCTGAGCAGCTTTCCGGGGACAATTTCCTTTACTTCGCCCACTGCCGCGCTCCCCGGTGCCATCAAGAAGCGATAGTCGCCTCCAGCGTGCAGATCGATGCGGGCCGACACGGCCATCCAGCGACGCAAACGGGCCGGCTCAGTGATAAGAGCAAAGACTTCATCAGGGCTTGCGTCCAGGGTCACGGTGTTCTCGATGATGCTCATAGTGGCCTCTCACTGCAGGATGAATATAGGTAAGCAGTTGCTTACCCGTGTGTCAACCATCGACCATCCAACGGTGACAGACTGCAGTTGGCACGCCGTCCACCTGGCGGCCCGAGAGCACAGAATGTGAGGCATCTCATGGAACTCCACAGCAAAGCCTTCAACAATGGGGACCGAATTCCAGGCGGTTACGCCTTCTGCGTCCCCGACCTCGAAAACCACGTCAGTCTCAGCACCAACCGCAATCCCGATCTGAGCTGGTCAGGAGCGCCAGACCCCACGGCTTCGTTCGCGCTCATATGCCTCGATTCGGACGTGCCTACCAAGCCCGACGATGTCAACCAGGAGGGACGCGTGGTGCCAAGCGATCTTCTCCGAGCCGACTTTGTGCACTGGGTGCTCGTCGACCTCCCCGCCTCCGTCACACAGATCGCTGAGGCTGAGTACGCCGACGGCATCGTCAACGGCGGGAAAGCAGCGACGGCCAGCGCTGGCCGTGAGGGCATCAACGACTACACCTCATGGTTTGCTGGAGACCCCGACATGGGTGGCACATATCTCGGCTACGACGGCCCCTGCCCACCGTGGAACGACAGCATCATGCATCACTACACC
Source organism: uncultured Acidimicrobiales bacterium (assembly GCA_964446225.1). Taxonomy (GTDB): domain Bacteria; phylum Actinomycetota; class Acidimicrobiia; order Acidimicrobiales; family Poriferisodalaceae; genus CAYUOD01. The sequence goes on from CAYUOD010000231.1 coordinate 1,557, forward strand.
TTCACGGTCTACGCACTCGATATCGCCGAGTTGGGCGTTTCGGGAGAATTCACTGCAGCCGACGTCCAGCAAGCGATGCAGGGCCACGTGCTTGGGGAGGCGTCACTGATGGGGACCTACAGCCTCAACCCTGACGTGCAAGCCTAAGAAGTCACGGGGTCGGCGATACGGGGCAGTTCGCGACGCATCTGATCAACCGTAAGGGGTCCAAGTGCAATGGCCCTCGTGTGGATCTCGAGTTCGCTGAGCTCAGGAGCAGCTGCTCGACACTCATCCAAGCCCTCCGTCCAGGCCCTTTCCCCAACCTTGTAGCTGCTCAGTTGAGATGGCCAGGTCATGGCGCGCCTCACCTCAACCTCAGCTCTCTTGCGCGGCGCGAAGGTGCACTCATCAAGGAACTCCACCGCCAACTCAACTGTCCATGATTCGCCAGGATGAAACCGGGACAATTTCGGGATGGGAAAGCCCAGGTGTAGTCCGGTATCGACAATGAGGCGGCAGGTCCGCAGAAGATTGTTCTGTATTCCGCCGAACTCCCAACCTGGCCGGTGGCTGAGATATCCGACGCGCTGCAACAGGCGCTCGACGTACATGCCCCAGCCAAATGCGTGAGCGGGAACCATCGTGATGCGCTGAAAATCAGTCAGGTTCTTCGTGATGAACCTGTTGTTCGTAACCAGGAGATGCAGCCCAGGCACCGTCACGAAGTGAAACGGGCCCACGTAGCGCCAGGCAGGAAAGTCGAATGCGGAAGAATCAGGCAGCCAGACCCTTGCCGGCTGGCCCTCTCGCGGTGCCGGGCTGTAAGTCGTCATCTTGAACCAGCCTTCCCAACCTGAGGCAAGTTCGAGCTTATGTACCAGAGGATCGTCCGGCATCTGAAAGGTGTCAAAGCTCTCAAAGGCCGTGTCAAGCAGCTCCAGAAATGAGGCCTCGCTGGACTCGGGATCCCCGAATGCCTCGCCGGAGTCCGCGTCCAACTTCCAGATCACATCCTCTATCGAGCGTCCAGAGAATTCCTTTCTCGCGAGCCGCCGAGCGACCTCGCGCAGGATTTCGATCTGATACCAGGCCCAGTCATACAACTCGCGGTAGTCAGTACCTCCACCCGCAGTCATCGCGGCATGAAGCATGAATGACTCAGCTCCCACACCCACCCCCGGTTGCGTGACCGGCAGATAGGAGTCGCGCACAAACTTGCCCAGATTCTCCACTGCGTCACGGGCGTCCTGGATCCTGTCATACAGCCGATCGTGGAGATCGGGCGGCACGCCCTTCTCGGCATAGAACATGCGAAACAGCCCGAGCGCTCCCCGCCCTCCACGCCGCGTGCAGCGGTCCGCGAAGTTCTCTGCCTCGCTGCGGTTTGCAACCACACCCCGACGCATTCCCTCCTCAAGACCCGACTGCATGGCAGCGAGATAACCGGGAACAGCCTGCACCTGGCCCAGCACTGTCTCCCAGTCCTCCCGGGTCACCAACGGCAATTGCATGAACGACTCGAGCAGCCACGTCAAGGGTCCACCCACATCACTGAGCAGACGAAGCTCCTCGCCAGACTCTGAGAAGTCCTGCATGGCGCTCAGCCGAGCCCCGAAATATTCCTTCGACACCCGGTCGTGGGGTGTGCGGGCATCAACCGCGTCAAGCTTTCGCAATACCGCGGTTCGGACTTTCTCGCGGTGAGCTATCCCCTCAGGAGAAAGGTCCGCCCCAGAGGTGCGCATCGCTCCTACAAGTCCCGGCGAAAGCGAGAATGGTTCGGCGCCCGATGTAGACGCGAGATACTCGGTACTCAGTTGCGCCAGCACAGCGCCTGCTTTGGCGCTCCCGGTGGAACTCAATGAATCGCCCACCGACCAGCAGCACAGTCAGGCCCGAACGTAGGAGCGATGCTCAGCACTCGTCCGTCCCTTCGCTGTTCGCGCCCGCTGAGGTACACCGAGAGGCACGGTCGCATGATCGGATGCCTGAAAGTCTCCCCACCTGGACCCTATCCGAATCAACCTGATTCCCATCCGCCGCCCCCCGGCCGCGGCTGCGGTTTCCCGGTGACTCAGACAATCGCGCATATCATGAGCAGCGGCCAGATTTGGCCAGAACTGTGTGTAACCACTAGCCGAGCAGCGGCAAAGAACGTGAAGGAGATCCCGTCGTGGACATTGGAGTCGTGACCGAGATCAAGCAGAACGAACGCCGAGTGGCCATGACTCCCGCGGGCGTCGCCGAAGCCACGCGACGTGGCCACACGGTCAACATCCAAACGGGCGCCGGGCTGGGGTCGTCGCTCTCGGATCAGGAGTTCATCGACGCTGGGGCCACGATGTTGCCGACAGCGGACGAGGTCTTCAAGCAATCGACGCTGCTCGTGCATGTAAAAGAACCACAGCCCGAAGAACTCGCTCGTCTGCGCGAAGATCACGTTCTGTTCACCTACCTGCACCTCGCCGCATACCCGAAGGTGGCCGAGGGTCTCCTGGCATCGGGATGCACTTCGATCGCGTACGAAACCGTCGCCATGGAGAACGGGTTTCTTCCTCTGCTTGCACCGATGAGTTTCATAGCTGGCCGCTTGAGCGTGCAGGCAGGAGCGCACCACCTGGAGGCTCCACACGGTGGACGCGGAACGCTGCTCGGCGGCTATCCCGGGGTTCCCTCGGCCAAAGTCACTGTGCTTGGAGCTGGATCCGCCGGCCACAACGCCGTCGACGTTGCTGTGGGGATGGGCGCTCAGGTGACCGTGCTCGATCTGGACCAAACAAAACTCAACGCCATGAGCGAGCACTACGGTACGAGAATTACCACTCAGTACTCAAGCGCTAAGGCCGTAAGCGACTGGACTCGCGATGCCGACCTGGTGGTTGGCGCCGTACTTGTAGCTGGAGGACGTGCTCCTGTGCTCGTCGACGAGGACCACATCAAGGCCATGAAGCCCGGAGCAGTCGTCGTGGACATCTCGATCGATCAGGGCGGCTGCTTCGCAACCTCCCACGAAACGACGCACACAGACCCCACCTACGTGGTTCACGATGTCGTTCACTATGCAGTTGGCAACATTCCGGGTGCCGTGCCCCACACCTCAACCTGGGCGCTCACGAATGCGACGATGAACTATGTCACAGCACTGGCCGGTGGACTCGCAGGTGCTCTAGACCGCTATCCGGAACTTCTGGGTGGGGTAAACACACAGAACGGTGCCATCACCAACGAACCGGTCGCAGAATCCCTGGGCAAAACGTTCGTCCCTGTGTCGGCCAGCTAGATGGCTCAGCTCACAACTCAGGGAATCGGTACGCCCGGCCATCTCAGGTCTGTAACCTAGTCACCTGTATGTCTAGGCGAATCGACAT
>CAYUOD010000232.1:0-4856 GCA_964446225.1 uncultured Acidimicrobiales bacterium
GGCGACGGCTGGATCACGCTCTACCACCACCCTGACGACCAGGCTCGGGCAGACATAGAACTATTGAACAAATACGTAAACGCAGAGGGCCGTACTAGCCCGATCGGCGTGGATGCCTGGGTGTCAATGGGAGACAGCGAGCCCGCTGCCTGGCGCCGCGAGATCGCCGCTTGGCAACAACTCGGTGTCAGCCACGTGACTCTTAACACCGCGTTCCAAGCCGCCCATCACCGCAGAATCGACGGCACGACGCTGACTCAGCACCTGGCTGCGCTGAAACTGTACATCGATACCGTCGGCGATCTGCTCGACTGAACCGGGTCTGCCCAGGCTCCCTGTCAGACCGGCGCGATAAAGTCGGGTGGTGACAGATCTTGGGCCAATCAACGTCAACGAAGTTTTCGCGGGCGGCGTGGCGATTGTCGCGTCCACAGTTGGAGAAAACGGTCAGCCTGCGATCACCCGGGGCTGGGGCCCTCTCTATGACGCCAATAGCCAGACGCTGACCATCTCGCTCACTGCGCCAGCTGGCTCCCCAACCCTGTCCAATCTTGAGACCAACGGCGCAATCGCAGTCACGGCAAGTCAGCCTCTCAGCTATCGAACGGTCCAGCTCAAGGGTGTGGTCGAACACGTGGAGGCCCCCTCCGCGGGTGACCTGGTCAGGGCCCATCAGCACTTGGAGCGGTTCGTAGCTGATGTCGCCCAACTTGGTATCGACAGTGGCGCAGACAATCTGTTTCTCGGCGATCTTCGCCTGGTTATCTTCCGAGCTCGTGAGGTGTTCGACCAAACGCCCGGGGCCAACGCTGGGCGGCCCCTCAATTGAGCAAGCTAGAGGTTTCGCTCGAGTCCATTCGTCCTGCATTCGACGGCATGATCCCGAGTCCCATCGCGACATCCTCAGCCCGAGGCGTGCCGAACTGCACGTACCTGTCCATCATCTGGTACGTCGATGAGGAGCGAATCGCACTATCCAACCAGTTCTTCGGTAAGACCATCGCCAACCTGCGGGAGAATCCCGAGGTGGCGCTGCGAATAGTGGACCCCACCACCATGGCCGAGTACGAGATTACGGGTGCATTTCTGCGTTCGGAAAGCTCTGGTGAGCTCTTCGAAGCGGTCAGGGCCCAGCTTGAAGCAGTCGCAGCCCAGTCAGATATGAAAGACGTGTTTCGTCTACGCAGCGTAGAAATCCTACGGGTGGATCGGTGTGCGCCAGCCGCTGGATCCGCAGTGGCACTTCGCTCCGAGGCCGACTCGAGCGAGCTCCTTTCTGGCCTCGACATCTTCGTACGGAGGTTGTCTGAATGTCGTGATCTCGCCGAAGCAACACGGGTCGCGCTGCAGTCGCTGGAGGATCTCTTCGGCTTCCGTCGCTCAATCCTGCTGCTCGCCGACTCTGACGATAAGCAACTGTTCGCGGTGGCTACGAACGGCCAAGGCCCAGGCAACGTGGGCGCCGAGATTCCCGTCGGCGAAGGTGTCATCGGGGTGGCCGCCCACCGCCGGCGACAAGTGAGGCTGGACAATATCGAGCGACTCACGCGGGCCAGCAGCCACACTGCTCTCGACTCACCGCCGGAGATTCCGGCGCTGGGGGTCGACGATGCTCAGAGCCTTTTGGCGACTCCGCTCCTGGTACATGACAAGCTGGTTGGCGTCCTGTATCTGGACAGTCCCACCCCAGGCCGATTCGACAGCGGCGATGCGCAACTGGTCGAGATTCTCGCAGGACACCTGGCACTGATTGTCGTGTTGAACGAAGCGGGTGGACTCGAACCTCTTATTGCCTCACAGCCGCCAAGCGACGCTTCGCCCGAGGCGGCTGAGTTGGTAGTGGCCTTCTACGACCATGACGGAACGGTGCTGCTTGACAGCAGCTATGTCATCAAGGGCGTCCCCGGTCGAATCATGTTCTCACTGCTCACCGAGTACGCCGCATCTGGGCGAACCGCTTTCACCAATCGCGAGATCCGGCTTGATCGCTCCATAGGCCTGCCGGCTGGCAAGGACAATCTGGAGGCCAGACTGCTCACACTGAGGCGGCGTCTGGACGAGCGCAACGACCCGATCCGCGTCGAACGTGTCGGCCGAGGACAGTTGCTGCTCACTGTCGACGGGCCGCTACGCCTCCAGCGTCACGACGCCTAAACCGACCGGCATCTTCTTTGTCGCCGAGCGTCTATCCGACTGGCTCAGTTACGAGAATCTGGAGATTCGACAGGGCTGCGTCTCGGTCGGGAATTGCAGCTGCGTAGGCGCTGCTTGCAAAGGCTTCTTTGATGAGCTCAACGTTCTCGAAGTCCATCACGAGCACAGTTGCGGTGTCTGGGTTACCAGCAACGACGTCTGTGACGCGCAACCGCTTCACCGGTGTGCCTCCGGCGCCCTTGAGGAGAGGCTGGATCACTTCCCGGTATCGAGCGAACGCTTCACCCTGGCCTTCGACAGGTGTAGCAGTGACGATAAGGGTTGCCATGAGGGGCCTCTTTCGGTTCTGTATGGTGGGTCAGAATTGTTCTACGCTCGACAATGTAGAATTAGTAGGAGTAATATACACCCTATGGTGCAGAAAGCAATTCCCCCTGAGAAGCGACGCGGACGGCCACCTGCATTCGACCGCGAAACCGTCGTGTCAGCAGCAGAGCAGGCCTTCTGGTCGCAGGGCTACCAGGCGACGACCTTGAGCGACCTTGAGGCAGCGACGGGCGTGGATCGATCTACGCTGTACAACAGCTTTGGAGGCAAGGAAGGCATCTACCGCAGCGCCACCGCGGCCTATGTGAACCACGCGGAGGACTATCTCTTCAGTCCCATGCACCACGGGACAAACGGGATCGCCGACATTGTCGAATTCATTGACCGGCTCGACACAATGCTGCGTTCAGGCGATTGCCCCAGCGGCTGCCTCATTGTCAACGATATGGCTGACCCCACTGATCGTGAGGCAACTAGCCGCTACCTCGAGCGCCTGGAATCCGGATTGCGCGCTGCTCTCCAACTCGCCGCTGCGGCTGGTGACACAGACCCCGCACGAACCGAACATCGCTGCCAGGTGCTCATGGCCACCGTGATCGGCGTCAACCTGGTCAACCGCAACGCCGCTGACAACGCCGCAGCACAACCGATTCTCAACGGCATGCGTGCCGAGGTCATCTCGTGGGGTTTGCAGGAAGACAACGCAGACTCGCAAGCAACCTTCATCTCGCCGGAGCCCACCTAGCCGAGCAGAGTCGTTCAACCTACTCAGGGTTTGCGGGCAACGAGGTGCCCCATAGTCGCAAGCATGCGGACATGGCCAGTAGACAGGTCGACAAAGGGTTGGACGGCCTTCCGGAAAGCAGCTCGGACCACTTCTGGGCCTGAGTTGTCAAGGGCGGGACCGACGGGTCCCGCGGACTCCAACGCAACGCAGGCGTCAGCAAGTGATCGGTAGAGCCCTACGGCTTCGTGTTCGCCTCGTTCGAGTACCTCCAGACCGGCATCTGCGACAAGTGTCTCTGCAACACCGGGGTCGCTCATGCGCAGTGCAGTGGTCTTGTGAGATGACGGTGGCGAACAGGCCGCTATCGCCTCGAAGTAGCTGTCGTAGTCCCCGGCGTCATGCCAGAACGCCATTCCAAACCGTCCTCCAGAACAGAGCACCCGGTCCACTTCCCCAAGCACCTCTCCGCTTCCGTACATGATGCCGTTGACACTCGTCACGACATCGAAGGAATTGTCGTCGTACGGAAGATCGGCCATATCGCCACAGTGCAGCGACACGCTGGGCGCACGTTGCGCGGCAACGGACAGAAGTGCCTCGGACGCATCCACACCGAAACACTCAGCGCCTCGAGCCTGAGCCCGCTGCAGCGCAAGGCCCGAGCCACAAGCCAGATCGAGATACCGCACGCCAGCGCCCACACCAGTCAACTGCTGCAACACATCAAATGAATTCGCATTCACCGATTCCTGCAACAACGCCCAGTCCCAGGCTCGCGTGCCCCAAGCTTTTCCAGCGGACTCCCAGCCCATGAACGCTCCTCACTTCGGCTCAAACCCTCACGGTTTGTCCGGCCACCAAGATAGCGTCAAGTACTCAGAGCCTTCCGGAATCCCCGGTCGCGTCTACGGGCCCCAACGCCGATCACGACACACCGAAGGACAGATTGCGGTCGCCAAGAAGTTCGCGAGGCCCGGCGGAGAGTTGCTTCTGGATAGCCTGGCTTGATGTTGACCCACGACTCCGCTGCCGTCGCTGCTCTCGAGGCAAACGCCTGGTCAATGTTCGCACTTCTCGGCACCGGAGTGGACGGCCGCGTCCTCGACACGCCGACTCGCCTGGTCTACGAGAGTCCGGTTCCTCAAGCGCCCTACAACGCTGTGTTTCGGTTCTACGAAGAGGATGATCGACCGGTCGGCCAGCAGGTACAAGAGCTCGTCGCGCAGTTTGCAGCGCGCCCCGTAACACCCTGCTGGCTCGTTCACCCTACGACTCCCCCGGCGGTGCGCTCGCATCTCGAAGTCGCCGGCTGGACCTGCGCAGAAACGTTGTTCGGTATGGTCGCCAGCCTCTCAGATATACCCGCGCCGCCGCCGGCCCCCGACAACATCGAAATCACGGAAGCCGCCGTCGGAGACGCGCCAATCTGGCTCGACCTCGTGAGTCGGCGCTACGGCCTCGCCGCCGATTCAACCTCCTATCTCACGGAGATCTACGACAAAGCCGTCAAGGGGCACTCACGTCCGTGGGTGGCCTCAATCGACGGCACGCCGGTGTCCAAAGTCATCCTGCATATCAGCGACGGCGTCGCTGGAATCTACGGCGTGGTGACAACTGAGCAAGGACGCGGACAGGGAATCGCCTCTCT
>CAYUOD010000233.1:0-4846 GCA_964446225.1 uncultured Acidimicrobiales bacterium
CTTCTTCGGATACGAAGGTCAGCCCAGCAGCCATCTCAGTCCTGAAGCCCAAGTTGTCTCGCTGGGCGACGCGCGCCACAACCTCCCGGCTGCACTCGAACACATCGTGGAAAGTCTGCAAGCGAAATCTGTGCCCTATGTTCCCATCGAACCTGATATCCCTTCGGGAGACCTCACGGTCCAGTCTCTCGGCATGGCACTAGGAGCCCTACAACCCGAGGGCACGATCCTCGTCGACGAGGCGACCACATCCGGGGGACCTGCCTTTGAAGCGGCTAGTGGAGCAGCACCCCACGACTGGCTCGGACTCACAGGCGGCGCAATCGGTGCGGGTCTCCCGCTCGCCATCGGAGCAGCATTGGCAGAACCGGATCGGGCGGTCATAGCACTCGAGGCCGACGGCAGCAGCCTCTACACAATTCAATCGTTATGGACAATGGCGCGGGAAAGCCTTGATGTCACCGTCGTCATATGCGCGAACCGTCGGTACCGCATACTGCAGGGTGAGATGCATAAGGCCGGGCTGGACCCGAACACAGAGGCCGCCCAGTCCCTCACATCACTGGACGAGCCTGCGCTGGACTTCATATCTCTTGCAGAGGGATTCGGGGTTCCAGCCAATCAGTCCACCACGGCAGACGAGTTCGTGGCCGCAACGCGCGTCGCCCTGGCTGAACCTGGACCGCACCTCATCGAGGCACTGCTCCCCTAACGCAGAGGCGCAACGCCCACGATTGCATAACCCGGGGGGTTCCCACCGAGCGAGCCATCGAAGGGTCGCGTTGAGAAATTGAAGATACCGCCGTCTGAAGCGACCATCAGGTAGCCATCGCCGAACGCCACCATTCCATTCACAGGCGCATTGAGGTTCGTGGCGCCCATCGATCCGTTGAACAGCGCCCGGCCAAAAGCGAAGATGCCGCCGTCAGAGGCGACCAGCCAATAGCCGCGATTGTCCGGTGTGGGCGCAAGGCCAACCACAGGTTGGTTCAATGCAATGCCACCCATAGAGCCATAGAAGCTGGCATCTCCGAACGCGAAAATGCCCCCGTCAGAACCAACCATGTAGTAACCCCTACCGGTAGGGGTGCCGATCGAATCGATTACAGGACCGTTCAGAGTCAGGGCACTGACGTCTCCAAAGAACTCGGCATCGCCGTATTCGATAACCCGTCCGCGAGTGGTGAAAATCCAGTAGCCGTTGCCTGAGGCAGAACTCGAGATTGCCGACGCAGACTCGCCTGGGAGCAGTATCCCGGTAGGCGCGTTACCCAGGCTCCGAGCATCGCCAAAGGCATGTACCTTGCCTGCACTGTCGAGGATCCAATAGCCATCGCCGCTCGGGGTCTGCTCGATGTCGACCGCTTGAGCACCCGGAATGACTCCGATCGAGTTGTAGGCACCACCGAAATAGTTGGCTGCGCCGAATCGGTGTACCCGACCGTTCGCGCCCAGCATCCAGTACCCGGACTCGTCGAGCGCGGGATTTCCACCAGGGACAGACGGTTTCGGAGGGGTTATGCCCCCTCCGGTTGAACCACCACCTGTTGACCCACCACCTGTTGAGCCCCCACCGCCCGAGGTACCTCCGCCACCCGTCGAACCACCACCGGAATTTCCAGATCCCCCAGAGCCTGGGGTTTCAGGATCTGTCGCGCTCGGTTGGACCGATACAGAAAAACTCGCCGGACCTTGTCCAACTTCGTTCACTGCAGACACAGCAAACACATAGGCAACGCCATTGGTAAGTCCACTGACCGTCGTTGAACGGTAGGCACCACCCACTGTCAGTTCCTTGCCTCCAGGCTCTGCGGTCACCTTGTAAGACGTAATGGGACTACCGCTGTCGGTCACTGGTTCCGCCCAGGTGACCAACACACTGCTGTTCCCCGCGACCGAACCGAGACTCGTTGGTGCACTCGGCACGCCGCCCACAAAAACCTGGCTTGGAAAACCCGCAGGAGGTCCGAGTGGAGTCTCATTACCAGCCAAGTCGACTACCGGCTGGAGTCGAGCCCGCCAGTACCCACCGGCCGCTGAATCTGGCATTGTCGTAGTTGCCTGCCAGGTTCCGTCAGTGGCATCCCCCGACACCAGAATTGCCTGCGCCGGTGAGGTAGTGGTCTGGGTCCCGGTGTGCTCGAACCAGACCCACGGTGCCTCCACACCTGATGCGTCCTGCACCGACACCGACACCACGATGTCGGTTGACACGCCAAGAGGCACGGCTCCCGGCGTGAAGCCGAAGCCGGTAACGACCGGTAGATCAGAATCCAGCGAACTGTCGATGACTGAGATACCAGAGGCGAACTCCGCAGGCGGCCCAACAACTCCTACGTTGCCAACCGAGTCCACGAGGGGAAGTACAAGAACATCCCAGGTACCAAGAGCAGGGGCTGCCGGCAGCACGAGGGTTGCTTCCCAGGTCCCGTCCGTAGGCGTTCCCGATGCCAGCGTCATGTCGACAGTGACTGTTGCCGCGCCACTGCCCTCATGAATCAACCGCACCTTCGGCGCAGTCGCACCGGTGCCGTCCACGATTCTCGAACTGACGGTCACCTGGCGGTTCACACCGATGATGTCCACGGTCCGGGGGGTGGCATCGAACGCCACCACCTCCGGGGCGGTGTCGTCCACCGAACTCCCGCCAAGGCCTTCCCTTAAGAAGACATCTGCAACTCCATTCGTGTCCCCACTGATGAGGTTGGCGGCCGTCGACTCGAACACAATCGAAGATCCGTCGGTACTCATAGCGCTGTTCAGACTGGCCTGATCACCGGAATTGCCGTCACTGTCGGCACTGGCCAACAGCGTGACCCCGCTGTTGAGATCACGCATGAAGACATCGAGTTTGCCGTTCAGGTCATTGCCAATCAGATTCGACGCAAGCGAGTGAAAGGCAACGTAGCGACCATCACCACTCACAGAAGGGCCTAGGGAGAATCCGTTTGCGTCACCGCCGTCTGAGGCCACGCTCACGAGCGAGGATGAATTACCTGAACGTTTCCAGACACGAATGCCAAGCGAAAAGCTTCCGCCGTCGACCGATGAGGCCCGGAAGGCAACGGTGCCTCCGTCATCAGAAATCGAAGGTGTGAAGCTGTCGCCATAGATCTGTTTGCCAGCGTTATCCACCGAAGCTCGCACGGTCTTGCCCGCCACCCGGTCATATACGAACACGTCGTAGTTACCATTCGAATCGTTGGAGACCAGATTGTCTGAGATGGAAGTGAAGGCGACATAGCGTCCATCTCCGGAAAGGTCAGCTGCGAAACTCGCGCTCGCAGCGCCGGCACCCGAACTTGAGACGCTGACTCTCTTTGTCGAGCTCGCTGTTCGGTCGCGTAGGAACACGTCGCCTGCAGAATTGGAATCGCCCGACACAAGATCGGAGGCTGTCGACTCGAACGCTACGAATCGACCATCGTCGCTTATCGCTGGTGCACCGCTTCCCCCCGTGGCTTGTTGGCTCACGCCCGACACGCTGACCCTGGTCGTCACCCCGGTAATTCGGTCATGAACGAACACGTCGGTGGTCTCATTGGAATCACTGCCCACGAGGTTCGCTGCATCCGACTGAAACGCGATGTAGCGTCCGTCACCCGAGATCGAAGGATTCGCGCTCGGACCGTTGGCCTGCAAACCACTGGTAGTGACGCTGACTCTTTGTGTCGTGCCGGTGAGGCGGTCCCGTACGAAGATGTCCTGCATCCCATTGGTGTCACCGGAAACGAGGTTCAGAGCTTTCGAATGAAACGCCACATAGCGGCCGTCGCGACTCAGGTCAGGCGCACCGCTGGCCGCGGTTCCGATACCACCGCTGCTGTCCTGACTCATCAAGGTCATCTGAACAGCCGGGACAGCCGAGGCTCCGGACACCCCAGGAAGCACCAAGAAAGCAATGACCAGAACTACAGAAATCCAACCTCTACGCACGCCTTGTAAGTCGACCGCGGAACAAACAGCTCAACCACTCTTCGAGAGCTTTCGTTACATGTCCTGGAAGTTGTGCAGGTTGCGCATCTCCTCGGCCAACAACGCCAGGAGATCATCCAGAGAATCGAGCTTGACGCCAGCAGCTTCGGCACTGGCGAACAAGAACTCGCTGTAGGCGTCGCGCTCGACCCCGGGATTCGCTTCGGCGGTCAGAGCCAGACGATCACCGAGACCCACGACCTTGCGCAGTGCGCTTACATCCGGCCGCAGTGCCATGTGGTGACGGTGCACCGCCTCAACAAGATCATCGGGCAAACCCCAATGGTTGAGGGCAATTGCACCCACCTCGGCATGGTCCATACCGAAGAGCTCCCGTTCAGCCGCCAGATATTCTGCGCTGTCCGGTGCGCAGCTCCGCGCCAGGCGACGACAGGTCGGAGGATCCAAGCGGAACAGCAGTGCTTGTCCGATATCGTGCAGTAGCCCCGCACTAAACGCGTCCCCGGGATGGATCTTCACGTAGCGAGCAATGATGCTTGCACCCGCGGCCGCTCGCAGGCTGTGCCCCCAGAAGTCTGCGGGCAACGAGGACCGGGCCCCATCGAACAGCCCAGCGGCGGTACTCGCGGCAATCGAGCGAACAACCGAGAAGCCGACGACACACACAGCATGGGAGGCGCTCACCACAGGGTTGGGAAGACCAAGAAAGGCAGAGTTCGCCAAGCGCAAGATTCGCGCCGTCATCGCCGGATCGGTCTCGATAATCCGACCGATCTCCTGAGCTCCAACCAGCTCGTCATCAAGCAATGGGAGCAGGCGCGCTCCTGAAGCCTGCTGCATAGGCAGGTGCTTAAGCTCCTCAAGAAGCTGCTTTGGAGTGACGGCAGTTGCCACGTCTGAACCCTTCACG
>CAYUOD010000234.1:0-4843 GCA_964446225.1 uncultured Acidimicrobiales bacterium
TTCATGATGCCTGCGGGCCTCATCATCTATTTCATTACATCTAACTGGTACCGCATTGGTCAGCAGGCCTACATTCACCGGACCATGGTGAAGCCAGCTGCTGAGAAGCGGACCAACAAGAAAACGGACGAAGAGGTTGTGGAGCCTGATGAGACTGCTCCACACCCGAAGTCCCGCCAGAATCAGAAGCGAAAGAAGAGGAAGTAATCTCAGTGGAGTGGGTTGTAACAACCGCCGCAACTGTTGACGCGGCAAAGGAACTCGCCCTGGATGAACTCGGAGTAGATGCCAAAGAGGCAGAGTTCGACACGGTACAGGAACCATCCAAGGGCTTTATAGGCATTGGAGCCAAGTCAGCAAAGGTACGCGCAAGGGTTGCACCCCAAGCGCAGACGAGTAAGCAGAACGCACGGCCCCGGCGCCGCAAGTCCTCCGGTCCTCGAGGATCGGGTGGCCAGGGTGGCGATGGACGAAATTCGAAGCAGCAGTCCAAGGCCGGTGGTAAGTCGCGGAGTCAAGCGCAGGGTTCGAACAAGAGTGATACCCGTGGGACAGGTTCGTCCAAGTCGACCTCGTCCAAGTCGGCTTCCTCCAAGTCGGATTCTTCTCGGTCGGATTCTGGGAAGTCGGAGTCGTCTGGGAAAAGCGCAGGCAACCGAAGCAAGAGAACCTCTGCTTCAGCGGGCAAATCCGGCCGTAGCAGTCAAGCTAAGTCAGTTAACTCCGGGACTCCTGAGGACTCCCCTAGTATAGAGGAGGCTCGGGTGGAAGATCCGATGTCACTTGAAGAACAAGGAACGCTGGCCCAGGAGTTCCTTGCGGGATTCCTCGATGAGATGGGGGCCACAGCGACACTGGGTATCCGAGATATCGACGAGGACAATCTCGAGGTCACGGTGGATGGTGATGATCTGGGTCTGCTTATCGGGCAGCGGGGACAGACTCTGCAGGCGCTGCAGGAGATCACCAAGACCGTTCTCCAACGTCAGGCGATCAATGGTGCCAACGGCCGTGTCCGCTTGGATGTCGCAGGCTACAAGGCGACGCGCCGGGAGGCTCTCATTGAGTTCACCGGTCGTCTGGCCGATCAGGTTCTTGATACCGGCGATGAGTGTGCCCTTGAGCCAATGGTCTCTGCAGATCGTAAGATTGTGCATGATGCAGTCAATGACATTGACGGAGTGGAAACCATCTCTGAGGGTACAGATCCTCGGCGTCGGGTGGTCATCGTACCGGCCTAACTGGTGGACACCACACGAGTTGCCGCGAGTTTCGCTGCAGCACAGTCCCTGGGGTTCATAGGCTCACGGGCAATAGAAGATCATGTGGCACAGGCCGAGGCGATCGCTGTTCTAGCGGCATCGTCTCGGCCTTCCTTGTTGGTGGACCTGGGCTCTGGTGGGGGTGTACCTGGTCTTTTGTTGTCGGTCTACCTGGCGCAGTGTGAAGTTCTGCTCGTCGAGGCGATGCAGAAGCGGTCTACGTTCCTTGAGATGCAACTGCGTTCTTTGGGGATTGAGGCGACGACGCGTGTTGTTCAGTCCCCTGCTGAAGATGCTGCGCACGAGGCCATATGGCGTGGCTCTGCCGATATTGTGACTGCTCGTGGATTTGGCCCGCCTGCCATGACGGCTGAGATCGCTGCTGGGTTCCTACGGCCAGGCGGGCGTTTGATTGTCACGATTGCCGCTAGCTCCGTGGAGCTAGCCTGGCCTCGCCATGAACTTTCCGTCCTGGGCTACTGCTCTGTGCACGTCCATGAAGGGTCCTGGCCCCTTCTGGAGTGCGTGGTCGGCGGTGAGGCGGTGGAATCTCGGTCAAGCAAGCAGCAACCGCTCCCCCGGCGCCGCGGTCTTCCCCGGCGCCGTCCGCTCTGGTAGCACTCAGCTCTGCTCATGTTTCACGTGAAACCTCGACTAGAGGGTTTCACGTGAAACATCCCAGCAGAATCCGCACAATATCCACCTCATACGGCAAAGGCTGGAGTATCGTAGTGCCGGCATCGACCGAGGCCTGCAGAATAGAGCTCTATGACTAGTGAAACCCCGACTCGACCCGTTGAGCAGACACGTGTTCTGGCAATTGCGAACCAAAAAGGTGGGGTAGGAAAGACGACGACAGCGGTAAATCTTGGCGCAGCCCTAGCTGAGCTGGGCTTCCGTACCCTCGTCATCGACCTGGACCCCCAGGGTAATGCCACAACCGGACTAGGTATGGACACTAGGAGCCTCTCGAACTCGGTATATGACGTCCTGATGCACGATACGCCAGTGGAGGACTGTATCGAGGCATCCTCTGTGAAGAATCTGTTCGTTCTCCCCGCAAACCTTGACCTTGCGGGCGCAGAGATCGAACTCGTTCCGGTCTTCAGCCGGGAACTTGTTCTCAAGCATGCAATGAGCGAGGTCAAGAACGAGTTCTCCTTCATCCTTATTGACTGTCCCCCATCCTTGGGACTTCTTACAGTGAACGCGCTCGCCTTTGCTACCGAGGTGCTTATTCCCATTCAATGCGAGTACTACGCCCTGGAGGGATTAGGTCAACTCCTACGGAACGTGAAGCTTGTTCAGAAGAACCTGAACAAGGAACTCGAAGTGTCCACGATCGTCCTCGTTATGTTTGACGCACGGACCAAACTGGCGGACCAGGTGGCGACTGAGGTGCGGTCCCACTTCGGTGACAAGGTCTGCCGATCGGTAGTTCCGCGCTCTGTGCGTCTCTCTGAGGCCCCCTCCTTCGGGCAGCCAATCAGCGTGTATGACCCTATATGCCGAGGGGCGATCGCCTATCGGGAATTGGCGAAAGAGGTAGCTCATGTCACCACGTAATGCACTTGGCAAGGGCCTCGGCTCACTGATACCAACCGATCTTGATGGTGACGACGACTCGGTCTTTCGCTACGTGGCCACTGCGAAGATCGTGCCAAACCAGTTTCAACCACGTAAGCACTTTGACGAGGAAGCACTTGAAGCACTTACTGCATCGGTCAAGGAGATGGGTGTACTGCAACCCGTCTTGTTGCGTGAGGTCGAGGCTGGACAATATGAACTCATAGCGGGGGAGCGGCGCTGGCGGTCGGCTCAGCGTGCCGGACTAGATGAGATACCGGCCATAGTTCGCGATGTGTCAGATGTTGCCTCTCTGGCAGAGGCGGTGGTGGAGAATATTCATCGGCAGGACCTCAATCCTTTGGAAGAGGCGGCGGCTTACCGTCAACTGCTTGACGATTTCGAGCTCACGCACGAGGAACTCGCTGCGCGGATGGGCAAGAGTCGGGCCACGATAAGCAATACGCTGCGGCTGCTTCAGCTGCCAGCTCCAGTGCAGAGGCTGGTTGCGGACCAGCAGTTGACCGCTGGTCACGCCAGGGCGATTCTGGCCGTGCCTGAACGGTCTGCTCAGGAGGAGCTTGCCCAGCGCATAGTGCGCGAGGGGCTATCGGTACGAGCAGCCGAGGATGCAGCGAAACCGACCCTGGAGGTTGGGAAGCCTGAGAGCTCCGCCGCACCGGTATCTCTTCCCCTCACACGTGATCCCGCCCTGTTGGAATTGGAAGAGATCCTGTCAGAGCGTTTCGCCACCAATGTTGGTGTCACCGTCGGTGCAAAGCGAGGCAAGATCGTGATTGATTTCGCCGATATTGCCGATCTTGAACGGATCTACAGGCTTCTCCTCGACAAGTAGTGATCTAACCACTTGGAGTGGTCAGATGAGAAAGTCCAAGCCTGAACCTTTACCTGAGTTTCCACAGACTGTGGTTAAGTCTGTGGACAAATAGCATCGATGTGATGCGAAGGTGGGATATATGAGCAGGTCAAGAGGCAGGTTCTGTTAAACGGGCTATCTGTGTAGATCTGTGTGATCGATGTCTGACAAACTTGAGTACTGAGCGTGTAAATGGCTTCTCACCCTCCGCAGGCCTCAAGGCTTACTCGAGACTATGAGTTGACGACGCAGTCCACTCCGTGACAGCAGCAACTGCTGCCCGCGCAATGAGGGCGCCTCTGCCCACAGCATCACCAAGGGTCAAACGACACACCACAGCAGGCATCCTGGTGGACTGGAGCACTGGCAGGCGTGTACCGCGAATACCGAACTCTCCATCTCCTGTAGCACTGAGCTTGTGGGCAAGAAGTTGAGCGAGTTGTTCACCGGGCACAGAGCGGTAGCCCGGAACGTCGAAGTAGCAGCATTCCCGTCGTTCGGCGGTGATCGAAAGCCCCAAGAAGACGTCTGCCCCATAGGTGTTGGCCTGATGTGCCTGTTCCACCCCGCGAGGATGATGAATGGTGAGGATTCGGGCGCCCTCGAAGCCAAATGCCCGACGGAGTCCTGCACTCAGCGAGGCAATACCGCCGGGATCGCCGACGGCTATGCGGAGGTCCGCTGGCGGGGGAGTGCTCTCAGCGAGTCCCTCCCGCTCAACAATTGCCTGTACGACGCTACCGGACCGCTTACTGCCGCCGAGGCGATCCAGCGCCGCAATGGTGGTCGGACCACAGATCCCGTCCATCGCGAGACCGGCGTTGCGTTGAAAGTCGCGTAGCGCGTGGCTGCCGTCAGGTCCGAAGATCCCATCGACACGACCTGCGTTGAAGCCCAGCACACCGAGTTGACGCTGCAACTCCGAGACGTCTTCGCCTCTGAGCATGGGGGAGTGGAGGAAGATAAGACGAGCGCCAAGCTGGTAGCCCAGATGTACCAGTAGGGTCCACGTGTCAGGTCCACAGATGCCGTCAGCGGCGAGTCCGTGAAACTCCTGGAACGCGCGAAGAGCCGCGGCCGTCCCGTCATCCAGAAGCCCATCTACTGGACCTGAATATGAGTCAACCGCGGCGAGTCG
>CAYUOD010000235.1:0-4832 GCA_964446225.1 uncultured Acidimicrobiales bacterium
GCTGTTCAGTATGTGGCCGGTTTTCGCGGGCCTACATTCGCCATCTCATGAGGGTGAAAGAGCCAACTGGCGGGCGGTTGGTGACGATTCACAATCTCTGGTGGCTTCTGGACCTGGTGAGGCAGATGCGCGAAGCCATCGCGGTTGGTCAGATGGCAGTCATGCGTGATCGTGTGTTGAGTGTGTGGGGATAGACCGCCGAGACGCCATTTTGGGTGGGTGAATAGTCGTTTGAGTCCCGTGCGGTGACTCGGGGTCGTCTGGCGCGGTAGGCTGACTCGTCGTTTTCATTGCAACCTTTAAAGGATCTCGAACGCGCCGTGCAACTGATTTTCTTCGTACTCCCACTGCTGGCTGTGTACTTCCTC
Source organism: uncultured Acidimicrobiales bacterium (assembly GCA_964446225.1). Lineage (GTDB taxonomy): Bacteria > Actinomycetota > Acidimicrobiia > Acidimicrobiales > Poriferisodalaceae > CAYUOD01. The sequence goes on from CAYUOD010000235.1 coordinate 369, forward strand.
ATCTTGAGACCGAACAAGAGGAAGGTCGCAGACCGCGAGCTCATGGTTACCAATCTGAGTGTCGGCGATGTTGCCATTACCATCGGTGGACTTCATGGGGTCATCGTTGCTCTGGATGAGGAGCAGACCCTGATCCTGCAGGTCGAAGATGGAACTCGACTGCGCTTTGACCGCCGGGCGATGCAGAAGATTCTCAGCGACGACGATGTCGCAGACGATGCGGTTGCCTCAGAAGATGTCGCAGCCGCAGATGACGCCTCAGCCTCAGACGACGAGGTCGACGAGGTCGACGAAGCATGACGCGCGGGTCGGTTATATCTCTTGTTGTCATTGTGCTGCTCGCGGTCGGCGGCCTGATTGCAAGCATCTCGGCGGGAAACTCGCCTCAGCTTGGCTTGGATCTGCAGGGTGGCGTTGCGGTCATCCTGAAACCCACCGCTGACAATGTGGACCCCGAGCAGCTTGATCAGGCCATAGAAGTCATCCGTAGTCGCGTCGACTCCCTAGGCGTTTCTGAGCCGGAGATCACCCGTCAGGGTGACCGGATCGTGGTTCAGTTGCCTGGTGTGAGCGACGCGAACCGTGCACTTGAACTCGTAGGAAAGACCGCAGAGCTGCGGTACCGTCCGCTGCTGGGTTTCGACCAGCCATTTCCCTACGACGACAATGGTGCAAGCATTGTGAAGCTGTTGGTCGATGACGCCAATGCGCCACAGACACTTGTTTCACCGGAATCCGTGATCACGCCCGTAGAGGAAATCACGCCCGACGCTCAGATCGTGCTGCCAGAGCTGACCGAAGATGCGCTCTTTATGCTCGACATCGAGGAGCTCGACAGTTCGGGCATTGACTCCATCACGGTGATAGAGAATCCGCTTACTCCAGACGAGTGGGGATTACAGCTCGCGCTTAGTGAGGAAGCCAGGCCTGACTTTCAGGCCTACGTCGCTCTGAACATTGATCGTCAGATGACGTTGTCCTACGACGGTAGCGTGTATTCGCTGGTCGCGCTCGCTCAACCGGATTTTGACTTCGAGTCCCCCTTCCCCGGTAACTTCACCGAAGAGCAGGCGAATGAGCTTGTTGCTGCGTTTGAAGAGGATCCTTCCGCCCTTTCACTGCGAGCGACGCGAAACGGCACGCTGGCCTTTGAATACTCCGAAGTGGGCGCAGGCAACATCAGCGATGTTCAGCTGGTCGAAAGTGGTCAGACAGAGACTCCTACGGTGACTCCTGAAGAGGTCATCACCCCGCGCAACGAGGATCTGTTCGACGTCAGCGTGGCGCTGCCTGACCTGCGCGACGAGCAGCTCTACGCGCTCGGTCCTGCCGTGGCCAAGGGTGACATCATCAGCGGAGCCAACGCTCAGCTCGATCAGCAGTCGAGCGGCTGGATCGTGGCCATCTCCTTCACAACAGAGGGAAATGCCGAGTTCAACCAGATAGCGGCCCAGAGTATTGGTCGCCCGCTGGCGATCGTGCTCGACGGCGTCGTCTACTCCGCACCGACTATCAACGCTGCAAGCTTCAACGGATCGGCGATCATCTCGGGCTCGTTCGACGAACAGGAAGCCAAGGATCTTGCACTTGTTCTGCGCTTTGGCGCCCTTCCCATAGAGCTTGAGCAGGAAAGCGTTCAGACGGTCTCGGCCACGCTCGGTGGAGACGCACTTGATGCCGGGATCATTGCCGGCATCGTCGGTTTGTTCTTCGTGGGTGTCTACATGATTGCCTACTACCGCACTCTTGGCGTGGTAGCGATGCTGAGCTTGTCGGTCTCTGGAGCTCTTCTTTGGATACTCATTGCTTGGCTCGGCGAGACACAGGGCCTTGCGCTCACACTCGCGGGAGCCACCGGCATCATTGTCTCCATTGGTGTGCAGGTGGACTCCAACGTGGTCTACTACGAACGCCTCAAAGAACAGGTGCGCGACGGGCGCAGTCTGCGCGTTTCGGCCTCCAAGGGCTTCGATGACGCGTTCAGCACGATCGTCAAAGCTGACGTCGGTTCGCTCATCGGTGCTGGCGTTCTTTACTGGCTGACGGTTGGTCCGGTGCGAGGCTTTGCGTTCTTCTTGTTCATTGCCACACTGATGGACCTCCTCGTGTCCTACTTTTTCATGCGGCCGATGGTCATCTGGCTTGCGAGACGTAAAGCCGCAACGCCTGAGCGAATGCTCGGCATTTCCGAACCCGGCGCCGTAGCGGAGGTAGTGGCATGATCATATTCCTCAAGCGGCTCTACAACGGCCAGAACGACATAGATTTCATGTCCCGCAGCCGCACCATGGCTATGGTCACGCTGGTGGTACTCGTCGTTGCTGTTGGCGCTGTTCTTGTGCGCGGTCTCAACCTGAGCATCGAGTTTGAGGGCGGCATCGTATGGGAGGTCCCAGCGGCCGAAGGTGTGACAACTGAGGATGTCACCGACACGGTCGCCGACGCTGGCGTCGAGGGCGCCCGGGTTCAAGTTGTGCGAAGTGGCGGCGATGAGTTCTTCCTCATCAAGGGAGAAAGCAGCGACATCGAGCTCCAAGCTGAGGTTTCACTTGCCCTGGCAGAGCTGAACGGTGTCAACGTCAACCAGGTCGCTCGTGAAGAAGTGAGTCCCTCTTGGGGCGACAACATCACCGAGAAGGCTCGGACCGCTCTGCTGGTGTTCTTCTTGTTGATAGCGCTCTACATCGCTGTTCGATTCGAGTGGAAGATGTCCGTGGGTGCGCTCGTTGCCGTGGCTCACGACATTCTCGTGAGCGTCGGGGTCTACGCCGTCATGCAATTCGAGGTCACGCCTGCCACCGTTATCGCGTTCCTGACCATCATGGGCTACTCGCTCTACGACACAATCGTCGTGTTCGACCGAGTGAGTGAGAATGCCAGAGCGATGCGTTCTGCTGGCACCGACAGCTACTCCACGGTCGTCAACAGATCTCTTAACCAGGTCGTGATGCGCTCGATCAATACGACGATTACCTCGCTGTTGCCCGTTCTTTCGATGTTGGTCGTCGGCTCGTTCATCCTGGGAGCACGCACACTCGAGGAGTTCGCCGTCGCGCTTCTGATCGGCATGCTGGCTGGTAGCTACTCGTCGATATTCGTAGCCGCACCGGTGCTGGTATTTCTCAAACAGCGAGAGCGGAAGTACAAGGGTGCCGCTGAACGCGAGCGGCGCGCAACCGGTGGCGCCGACCTTGATGAGGAATATCTTGCCGCGGCCGCGGTGAATCCAGCGCGTACGGGACAACCACCACGTCCCCGAAAGCCCCACTCAAAGAAGTAACGGCCCCGCGATGTGTAATCTGGCGTCGCATGTTCGGTAGCGTGGAGCAATGGGAGTACGAGGCCTGATCGAAGAGACCCCTGTCTCGACGCGCCGACTTCCGTGGGATCGCCTCATCGGCGAGGAAGCAGAACTCGAGGCGCTCCTCACTCTGTACACCGATCGCTGGCCTGAGGCCGAGACGGACATCATTCGGCGAGCCTTCGAGGTGGCCCGTCAGGCCCACGATGGGCAGATGCGGCGTACGGGTGAGGCCTACATCCACCATCCCCTGGCTGTTGCGGCAGTAGTTGCCGAACTCGGTCTCGACGCGGTGTCTATCTCGGCTGCTCTTCTCCATGACGCTGTAGAGGACACCGGCATTACCCATGAGGACGTTGCCGAAGGGTTCGGTGAGAGTGTCGCGGCCATTGTCGACGGCGTGACGAAGCTCGAGCGTGTGACCTTCAACACCAAAGAGGCCCAGCAGGCCGCGACCATGCGCAAGATGCTTGTAGCGATGGCTCAAGACCTCCGGGTGCTGATTATTAAGCTCAGCGATCGCCTGCACAACATGCGCACGATCGCCGTAATGAGGCCCGACAAACAGGTCCGCATTGCCACAGAAACCCTCGACATCTACGCCCCGCTTGCTCACCGTCTGGGTATGCAGGAAGTCAAGATGCAGCTTGAGGATCTGGCCTTTGCCGCCAAGTATCCGAAACGCTTCGCAGAAATCGAACAGATGGTGGACTCTCGAGCGCCCGAGAGGATCAAGCACTTCCAGCTCGTTACGCGCGAGGTCGAGCAGCGCCTTGAGGAACTTGGCATTGATGCAACCGTGCGTGGCAGGCGCAAGCACCTCTGGAGCATCTACGAGAAGATGATCGTGAAGGGCCGTGAGTTCAGCGAGATTCATGATCTCGTTGCGATCCGCGTCATCGTAAACAATGTGCGCGACTGTTACGCGGCCCTTGGCTGTATTCACTCGGCCTGGCATCCCGTTCAGGGACGCTTCAAGGACTATGTCGCGATGCCCAAGTTCAATCTCTACCAGTCGTTGCATACGACCGTGGTCGGGCCGGGGGGCCGGGTGCTCGAGGTTCAGATTCGGACCAAGGAGATGCACCAGCGGGCCGAGTATGGCATCGCAGCGCACTGGCAGTACAAGTCCAAGTCCACAACTTCTGAGATTCCCTGGCTGG
>CAYUOD010000236.1:0-4808 GCA_964446225.1 uncultured Acidimicrobiales bacterium
GCGAAGATGGACCTTCTAGGAGGCGGTATGAGCAGTGTTGATGTAGTCGTGATCGGTGGTGGAATCGCTGGAGTCTCCGCGGCCGCTGGACTGTCGCGGCAGTACAACGTGACGCTCGTGGAACTCGAAAAGGCACTGGCTCATCACACGACTGGTCGCTCCGCTGCGCTCTTTCTCGAGAATATCGGCACTCCTCTTATCAGGGCCATGACCCTGGAGAGTCGGTCATATCTCGAATCACCGCCGGAGGGCCTCACAGAAGCGCCGCTCCTTGAGCCCCGCGCCTTGTTGTGCATTGGCAACGACACCCAGGTGAGCGCTGTTGAGTCCATGGCCAGTGACGGTGCTCGCCTGGTTCCCTCGGTTCGTCTGATCGACACGACCGAAGCCCTCGAGTTGTGCCCTGCGCTGATCAAGGACAGGGTGGCCGCGGCCGTATATGAGCCAGACAGTATGAGCGTGGACGTCATGGCGCTGCATCAATCGTTTGTCAGAGCAATGCGAGCCAATGGCGGGGTCATAGAACGGGACGCCGGCGTGACCGGGCTGCGCTGGAGTGACGGTGGCTGGAACATCACCACCACCCAGGGCGCACTCCAGGCTCCGGTGGTGGTGAATGCTGCAGGTGCGTGGGCAGATGAGGTCGCAACGATGGCCAGCGTGCGCCCGGTAGGGATTATGCCTTTGCGACGGACGGCGTTTACCTCCAAGCCAAGCCAGTTCGAGGAACGCTGGCCGCTGGTCACCTCCATAGACCGCGATTTCTACTGCAAACCGGAAGCTGGCGGGTATCTGCTTTGTTCACCCATGGACGAAACGCCGTGCGAACCCTGTGACGCGACCGCCGAGGAACTCGATGTCGCGCTGGCAATTGACACCATCAACGCGGCCATGGATGTTGGCATCCGTTCTGTTCACACCGCCTGGGCGGGACTCCGCAGCTTTGTCGAGGACAGGAGTCTGGTGCTTGGGTTTGACGATGAGGTGCCTGGCTTCTTCTGGTGCGTTGGTCAGGGTGGCTATGGCATCCAGACATCGCCCGCGGCGGGCGCGGTTGTCGCGGCCCTTGTCGCCGGATCAGACCTTCCTGAACAAGTGCGAGCACGTGGAGTTACCCCGAGTCTCTTGTCGCCGGCGAGACTCAAGAACCGCACCATGGCATATGGACAAGTGCCGCCAGACGACTACTGAGTCTTAGCGGGCAGATACCGCGGGAGGTCTCTTTGGTGTCGGGGAGTCCCAGAGTGCGTATAAGGCCTCACTTCTTGTTGATGCGTCGATGCCCCAGCGAGCAAAATCATGATCAATCTCGCTGAGGTCACGTCCGATGCAGAGCAGCAGTGTTGCCAGTTCGCTCACCGAGCGGGTGTCCGGGGATGCTGATTGCCGGGTTTCGTTGCCGTGTCCCTGCTGCAGGCTTTCGGGCAGCCTTTCAAGCAGTCCGGCGCTGACCCTGGGCAGAGTCCGGCGCATGAGAAGCAGACCTGAGTGGGGTGCGGTGGCAATGCCGAACAGGCACGCCCGGGCGAGTGAGCGTTGAAAGCTGCTGTTGCGACCGCTGGCCTTGAGCCCAAGGGAGCGGGCGGTGTTGGCGACATCGAGCGTTGTCCCATTTGGCGAACGGTCCAGAGTCACCGCAAGATGCCTGATGAGCACCGTTGTGGACGGTCCGAGGATGCCGAGCCAATAGCGTTCCACGTACGCAGACCGGGGGTCGAAACCGTCTGCTTGTGGGGCCGCCGCCCATTCTTGGACAGTGATGGTTGACTCATCAAAACTCGGGACATCGGATCGTCGCATCTCATTCCTTCACTCACTCCCGTCAGGTCAAAATCCGCTACGTAGGTGTGACGGGCACTAGAAATGAGTGCGATGAGCGACATAGACCTCCTGCGCACGATGGTCCAAGCGGCGAATAACGTGATGGTGCTCACGGGCGCGGGCATTTCGACTGACTCGGGTATTCCTGACTTTCGTGGTCCGCAGGGCGTGTGGACCAAGAATCCCGAGGCCGAGAAGATGGCCACGCTGCAGCACTACAGGTCGGATCCCGAGGTGAGGCAGCGTGCGTGGCAAGTGCGTTTGGATGGACCAGGCTGGGCTGCGCAGCCGAACAGCGGACATCTTGCTCTGGTCCAGTTGGAGCGCATGCAAAAAATGAACATGCTCGTGACCCAGAATGTCGACGGCCTCCATCAGTTGGCGGGCCAGTCCCCGGATCGCGTCATCGAGATTCACGGCACGATGCGCGAAGCGGAGTGTCTGAGTTGTGGCTACCGCGAGGACATGCTGAAAGTCCTGGAGCGCGTGAGGCAGGGCGAGGTGGATCCGGACTGTCCAGACTGCCACGGCATCCTCAAGTCGGCCACGATCTCGTTCGGTCAGTCACTCAAGAAGCCAGACCTCCAGAGGGCAGGTGAGGCCGCCGAGGCCTGCGATATGATCCTCGCGATTGGTTCGACCCTGTCGGTGTACCCCATCGCCGCGGTCGTCCCTCAGGCCCAGGCCACCGGCGCGAGAGTCGTGATCCTGAACGGTGCCCCCACAGAGATGGACAGTATGGCTGACCTGGTTATACGTGGTTCAATCTCTGAGGTCCTGGTACAGCTCGTGGGCAGCTTGTAGCGAATACTTGACCAACTTGGTAGGGTTTGCCCTCAAGCCCCCATTTCGAGGAGATCCAGATGGCGACGTTCAGGGAACTCCTGACGCAGACCAAGTCCCAGATTCAGGAGATCGACACCGCCGAAGCTGAGCAGCGGATCGCTGCGAACCCGAACCTGCTTGTGCTTGATGTGCGAGAGCCTGAGGAATATGAACAGGGCGCGTTGCCCGGAGCGATTCACATTCCACGTGGACACCTTGAGGGCCAGATCGAGAATCGCATCCCCGACCATGACGCCGAAGTCCTGGTGTATTGCGCTGGCGGCGTTCGCTCGGCCTTCGCGGTGAAGACTCTGCTTGAGCTCGGCTACAACAATCCGGTCTCTGTAGACGGAGGCTTCGCCAAGTGGAAAAACGAGGACCGGGCCTGGAGCACACCGGCAGCGTTGGCCGCCGAGCAGCGGAACCGCTATCAGCGCCACATCCTGTTGCCCGAGGTTGGTGAAGAGGGGCAACTGAAGCTCCTCGATGCGAAAGTCCTGCTACTGGGTGCTGGCGGTCTCGGTTCGCCAGCGACGCTTTATCTTGCTGCGGCCGGAGTTGGCACGCTTGGCATCATCGACATGGATGTCGTCGATGAATCCAACCTGCAGCGACAGATCTTGCACAACCTGGATCGCATCGGTGACAGGAAGGTGGACTCGGCCAAGAAGACCGTTGCCTTGCTCAACCCGGACGTCAACGTCGTCACCTATGACGTGCGTCTTGACGCATCCAACGTGATGCAGATCCTCGAGGGGTACGACGTGATCGTCGATGGAGCTGACAACTTCCCCAGTCGCTTCCTGCTCAACGATGCGTCGGTGAAGTTGGGTATCCCCGTGGTGCACGGCTCGATTTTCCGTTTCGAGGGCCGCGTGACGGTGTTCGACCCGCTCAACGGACCCACCTACCGGGACATGGTCCCGGTCCCGCCTCCACCAGAACTCGCTCCGAGTTGCTCTGAGGCAGGAGTACTGGGAGTGCTTCCTGGCATCGTTGGTTCACTTCAGGCACTGGAGGCGATCAAGATCATCCTTAACCTGGGTGATGTCCTGCGCGGCAGAATCCTGACGTTCGACTCTCTTGAGATGGCGTTTCGTGAGTACAAGCTGCGCCCAGATCCCGACCTTGAAGTGACCTACGCGAATCGCGACAGGATTGTCATCAGCGAGTACGACGATCTCTGCGCTCCGAACCTCCACGTGGCACCCTAGATGGGCAGGCCGTCGACCAAGGGGTAGCAAATATGCGCGGGATAGTTCTCGCCGGAGGAGCAGGCACACGGCTCTACCCACTGACGCAGGTGGCCAGTAAGCAGCTGCAGCCGGTGTACGACAAGCCGATGATCTACTACCCGCTGGCAACGTTGATGCATGCGGGCGTAGTCGATATTCTGCTCATCAGTAGCCCAGAGGATATTCCGCGCTTCGAGGATCTGCTTGGCGACGGATCACAGTGGGGCATCAGCATCGAGTACGCCGTCCAAGCAGCGCCAACCGGGATTGCTGAGGCCCTCATCATCGGAGAGGAGTTTCTCGCGGGAGGCTCGTCGATGCTGATCTTGGGTGACAACATTTTCTACGGCAACATGAGGATCGAGCAGATCACCCGAGACTTCTCGGGCGGAGCATTGATCTTTGGCTATCGCGTGAGGGACCCCGAGCGCTACGGCATCGTCGAGATAGCCGAGGACGGAAGCGTGCTCAGTCTCGAGGAAAAACCTGCACAGCCGAAATCCAAGATGGCGGTGCCAGGGCTCTACCTCTACGACGCGAACGCCCCGCAATTCGCTCGAGAATTGACCGCTTCCCACCGGGGAGAACTTGAGATCACTGACCTCAACCTGCGTTACCTGGCTGAAGGGCAGCTCACCGCGGAGGTGCTGGGGCGGGGCATAGCGTGGCTCGACTCGGGCACGCACGAGAGCCTCTTGGAAAGTGCCGAGTTCATAGCGACCATTGAGGCTCGCCAAGGGCTCAAGATCAGCTGTCTCGAGGAAATTGCGTTCAACCGTGGGCTCGTCAGTAGCGGCGAACTTCGGGCCTGCTGTGAGGCCATGCCCCGCTCTCCCTACCGCTCCTACGTCGAGGACTTGCTGAGTCAGGCCTAGAGGCTGCACGCCGGGCCATCAAGGGTTCGGTACGCTCATGGGCAATGAGCAA
>CAYUOD010000237.1:0-4805 GCA_964446225.1 uncultured Acidimicrobiales bacterium
TCTGCAGTCGCTCCAATGGTTTTGGTGACGGAAAGAGGCTGGACGTGGTGACGTCGGGGGTAGGAAACTCGCTGGGCTTGTTATTGGGGTCCAGGCTGGTCTACGTCAGGTCGGCGCGGTGACTGCTGTGCGCAGAGGTCTGCAACTGCTTGGCGCAGTGATCCTTCTTCTCGGTTACCTCATCGCGATCCCGTGGCTTCTGCTCCAGGTCGACGTGGGTGCGCAGGTGGCTGATTCGTTCTCGGCGCCGGGCGACATCCTTGCGGGTCCACCCAGCGACGGGCTCCTTCTGGGAGTAATCGCGGCGGTCGCCTGGATCTGTTGGCTGCTGTTCTTTCGGCTGCTCTTGCTCGAGGCCTGGGGCGCGCTGCGAGGGCGTCCACTGCGCGAGCGCGATTCGGCCCCCGCTCGCCGCCTGGCGCGTTTGCTCGTGAGCAGTGTCTTCGTGGGCAGTACGTTTGTGCCCGCCGCGGTCCCGGCTTTGTCCGCGTCTCTCATCTCAAGTCCGCCGATCGTCGAGTTGGCCGTACCGGTCACGCTTGTTCACAACACTGCCGAGGTTGCTACGGCCGTTCCCGGCGCTGTCAGTGGTGTGCCGGAGCATGTCGTGGTGCGCAGAGACACACTCTGGGGGCTCGCCGAGCGGTATCTCGGCGATGGAACGAGGTGGTCCGAGATCTACTCGCTCAATCAGGGCAGGCGCCAGGCCGACGGCCTCAGTCTGAGCGATCCGAGCCTGATACTGGTTGGTTGGAAGCTGCAGATCCCTCAGGGCACTGTGTCAGAGGTTGCCGTGTCAGAGGTTGCCGTGTCAGAGGTTGTGGTGCCGGAGGTCGCGGTTCCTGAGGCCGCGGTTCCTGAGGCCGCGCTGCCCGTGACAGCACCCGAGGCACCACCGGTTGTCGAAACTCAGAACGAAGCTGAGGATCCTGCCCTGCTGTGGATCGAGCCCCTGAGTTCGGCCGGACTCGAAGCTGAGGAGGGGTCCGCGGTGGCGACCTCGGGAGTCTCGGGCCTGTTAGCTGGCGCTGGATCTGTTCTGGCTGTGGGCCTGGCGGTGAGTCTGGATCGACTCAGACGGAGTCGGCGGCGCCGCTACACCGCGCAACTGGGACCCGTCCACCTCGAGCAGCGCCTGACTTCTCTCATCGAGGACGCCACAGGCAACGAGCTTCCGGTCGGTTTTGCCACTTTTTGGAGCGAGCTGCGCGAGCGCGGTCTGCAGATCGTTTGTGGGCACGTTCGCTCAGATGAAATCGCAGTGCTTCCCCGTGAGGCGATGTCGATGGTGCCTCCTTGGCGGCAGCGTTCTGATGGCTGGTGGGTGGCTCCTCGCGGGGCGGTGCTGGGCAGCGACGATGGTGCTTGGCCGGAGTTGCTGATTGAGGTCGGGAGTGCAGGCGAGCAGCTCTTTGTGGATCTCATGACCGTTGGCTCACTGAGTCTGGTGGGAGATGAGACGCCACGCCTGGAAGCTGTTGTGCAACAGCTGCGGGATTCGCCGAGCGGGTCAGCAACGGAAATCCTGTTTGTTGGTGAGTTTGCGGGTCTTCGCCACCCCGAAGAGCGTGTGGCAACTGGGCTCGAATCCATTCTGGGTGAGCTGCGAATGCGCTCTTCGCAATCTGATCAGCCGCTGGTGGTGGTTGTCTCGGCAACAGATCCCAACCTTGGCGCTGCGATCCTTGAGTGTGCGAGTGGCCTGTGCCTGCTGGTCATTGGTAAAGCCGACCTGAGTTGCGCTCTTGAGCTGCGAATTGTGGACGGATGCGTAGAGGTGACACCTGGGGCTGCGGCTGGCGGCGCCGGGGGACCCGCAGTTTTGAGGACCTCCGCGCAGGGCGTGCAGCTCTCCGGGGCTGATGTGGCTGCCATACATGAACTTCTGGCGCACTATCGGGCGGTCGGCGCGAGCGAGTATGTTGCGCCGCCAAGCCCTCCGGCCCTTGACCACAGTGAGGCCACAGTGAAGTTGCTGTTGCTGGGCGAGGTCGACATCGAAGGTACCCGGACCCCACTGGCGCCTCAGCAGCTCGCGGTGGTCACCTTCTTACATCTGCACCCGGGGGCGACTGCGGAAACTCTTCAGCAGGCCGTATGGGGAGGGCGTCCGCCGAGCAGTCAGCGCTTCAAGAACGTGATGTCTGAGATAAGGAGCCTGCTCGGTCACGATGCGTTTCCTGTGGCGGAAGCTGGCCGCTACCGACTGGGACCTCAAGTATCGAGTGACCTTGCGTGTTTTGAGGAGCTTCGCTCCCAACAGGACCTGGCGAGCGCCGAGGCCGCACTGAGTCTCGTACGAGGTGTTCCACTGACGACGAGTGGCGTGAGCCGTCGACACTTTGGCTGGGTCGACCTGGAGAACCTCAGCTCCCACTGGGAACTGCATGTCCTGCGCCTGGGACTGCAAACGGTGGATGAGTTCGCCCAGAACGGTGATTTCAATTCGGCGGTCACTGCTGCCCGTCATGGTCTTCTCGGCTGTCCGCTCAACGAAGAGCTCACGCGTGAGCTGATTTCGGCGCACATCGGGGCGGGCCAGCACAGGATCGCAGCCAACGTCGCCCACGAGCTTGTCCGGGCTCTGGAGGAACTGGGTGTAGCTGAACTCGAGCCTGAGACAGAAGCGCTCATCGCTCCTCTGCAGGCGATCGGCGCGCCGGGATGAGCTCAGGGATCTAGCGTGTGTGCGATGAACTCAGCGTTGTCAGAGTCGAAATCCGGCGCGCCCCGGTCTGTCCCGACGGTGCGACCCTCGTGGCTTCTCACCGTACTTGAGACCCGCGCCCCATTTGAGCTGATCGGGAGCCTGGCGGTTGGCGGAATTCTTGGAATGGACAACCGGGGAGACGGCCATACGGTGATCGTATTGCCGGGGTTTGGCGCCAACGACAGTTTCAGTATTCCGCTTCGCGCTCACCTCAAGGCTCGCAACTTCGAGGCTGTGGGTTGGGGCGAGGGCTTCAACTCTGGCTGGAGCCTTGAGCTTCTGGAGCGGTTGGCCCAGCGAGTCGAGCAGGAGCATGAGCGCTCGGGCCAGCGCGTGTCTTTGGTGGGCTGGAGCCTCGGAGGGCTTTACGCCAGGGCATTGGCACATCAGATTCCCGAGCACCTCAGATGCATCATCACCCTCGGGAGTCCATTCGCTGGTGACCCGCGTTCCAGCTTGGTGTGGCCAATTTACGAGCGCGTCAATGCCGCGACACTCGATCAGGTCGACGATGACATGCTTGAACTGGTCCGATCCCGGCCACCGGTGCCGAGCACGGCGATCATTTCGCGTAGTGATGGCGTGGTGGACTGGCACGGCACTATTGAGCCGGAGGGCCCAACGAGTGAGACGATCGAGGTGCTTGGCTCACACACCGGTCTGATCGCCAACCCGGCGGTGTTGTTTGCGGTTTCTGAGCGCCTCGCCCAGCCGGTAAACTCCTGGCGACCGTTTGTGCGGAATGGTGGATTGCGCCGCCTCTGGTTCCGTCGCTCATCGCGACGAGGATTCTGGCACACATAAATTTTTTCTTACAAATGCCTATCTCGCGGATAGTGCGGTCGACAGGACGCTCAGAGGTAGAGAATCATCTATGTACTGGTACATAGATGAGAAATAATTGATCTAGTGACAAAATCCGTCCTCTCCGTGAGAGAAATCTCACGAAGAGTGTGCATCCCTAGAGGTGTGGACACTGTCTGGCAGGCGCTAGAAGACTGTGTGCACTAAGAGAAGGGTTCCTTGTGTCACTGTCTGCCGGTCCAGAGGGGTCAACGATGCTCGATGCAGCATCGTATCCTCCGATGAGCATTGCAGAAGTAGCTGACGCTATAGGGGCCACACCGCTGCATGAAGCGGGTCTCACTGGTAAAGGCATAGACATTGTCCTGATTGATACGGGCGTGGCACCTGTTGCTGCGCTTGAGGATGCCACTCGCATCCTTCATGGACCTGATCTCACGCCAGAAGCCAATGACCCGACGAAGGCAATGCGGGACACGAACGGTCACGGAACGCATATTGCGGGCATCATTGCCGGCTGTAGCGCCACGTTTCGGGGAATTGCTCCCGGGGCGAGGTTGTTCTCGATCAAGACCGGGAACAGAGAGGGCTCAACCGAGGTCCGGCAAGTTATTGCCGCACTTTCTCTGGTTGAAGAACGCTCTGGGCGGCCCGGTTTTCGTCCTCGTATTGTGAATCTTGCATATGACGCTCTGAATGGTTCCCCGTGGGACCTGCAGGAGCTCGAGGCTGTGGTTAACCGACTCTGGAACCTGGGCATCGTGGTAGTCACTGCCACAGGCAATGACGGCGGAACAGCACTTAACCTGCCGGCAGCCTGTGAGGGGACGATCGCGGTGGGGGCCGTGGAACAACGAGAAGGAACGTGGAGTGTTGCAGACTTTTCCCGCAGGGGAAATGGGCGACGAAATCCCCACGTAGTTGTTCCCGGTCGGTCATTGCTGAGTCTGCGAAATCCGGGCTCAGCAGCAGACACTGATCATCCCGAAGGCTTCGTCTCAGACGAACTTTTCCGGGGTACGGGCACATCTCAGGCGGCCGCAGTCGTTACCGGAACGGTGGCGCTGTTGCTGGAGGCCCGCAACCAACTGCAACCTGCGGAGGTGCGAGAAAAAATGATGGAAACAGCTATGACCCTTGAGAGCGAATCAACTGAAGCACAGGGAGCAGGAATGCTCCAGGTAGCCGATGCACTGGCAATGACGCCTGTAGAGCGCAGCGACGCGCTTAGTGCAGATGCTTGGCTTGGTAACGCTTGGCTTGGTAACGCTTGGCTTGGTAACGCTTGGCT